>NZ_RZPW01000882.1:0-2342 GCF_003998455.1 Mesorhizobium sp. M7A.F.Ca.CA.001.08.2.1
GCCATCGAGAGGCTGATCGCCGAAGGGCACTCTCCGGCCGAGGTCTGGCGCTACACCCCGCGCCAGATCGTCGGCTTCATCGGATTCGCAGCCAGGCGTCGCAACCACGATGCGGCGGCAACGCTTGCGCTCGGCGCCTTGGCAGCACGCGGCGATCCGAAGGATTTGAAGAAACAGATCGCTGATCTCGACCGAGAGTGAAGCAACCGATAGGGCGCTCTGCCCTTAAGGAGGTTGAATTGAAAATCACTGTGTTGGAATTGCCTTCCCACGTCGAACTTGTCGTGGATGATACTCCCCCGTTATGCCGCAAGACGGACAGCGGATGGGCAATTTGGTGGGAAGATCCTCCCAAACTAGCATCGTCCCTTCAGCCGACGGCTCGATCTCAATTGGGATCGGCTGTTGGCAACTCGGATTCAGACAACTGACGGTCAGATGCCACGCGTTTTGAAACGCTATTTTGCTTTGCACCTCGCGAAGGGAGGCGGCGAGCATATGCAAGGCAGCTTCCATTGATGCATTGGCTTGGTCTTTCGATTGTCCGTATCCTAGCGCCTTCAGCATCAGGCAGTGGCAATCTGATTGGCCGAAGAACGTCTTCAGGGGCTCGATTGTGAGTTCGTATTGCATCGGAACACGCCAGGTCACGGGCGCAGCAATGTTGTCCCAAATTTCTTTTGCCAACGCGATGTGATTTTCGGCACTCCTATTGAGGCGTCCATCGTCGAAAGCAGTGACAACAAAGGCCCCTGACTGCCATCTGAAGCCGCTCGGGTCATTTTCCCCGCGGTCAAAAGCATGGTGCTCACACCCGCTGGAAAGGATTGGAGATCCAGGAGCCGCCAGTTCGCGGAGCACCGCTTGAAGAGCTGTGCTATCGGCAGCCTCCTTGATTCCTGAGACGAGATCCGGCCTGCCTCTCAAGTCAACCCAGCCATAGTTTCGCGTTCCATCTGGCCGAGCACCGCTCGGACCGTACGGAATCATTGTCTCGGGCTTGTGGATACGGGCAATCGTGTAACCGGGCCCTTGGTAAAGAATTTCGTCGTCCATCGGCACTTATCTCCATGCCTTCCGCCAGCCGGCCGCCATCGCCTCAGCCTCGCTACAGAACCACCGCTCGCCGAACTCGGGCCGGATGCGCGTGCGCGAATAATACTTCTGGCCGGGCACGTGGAAGATATGTTCCCCCGTGTCGATACTGACGTTGCCCTTGATGTTGCATCCAGCGCCTGTGGACAAGAGAGAGGCGCTTGGAGATGCATCGATCTGCACAAGGCTGGGAGCCGCGCCGATGATGTCGGGGTTCTGCGAGAGGAACACGGCCAAAGGCACAAAGATCAGCGCGAGCAGATACGCTGGTCGCAATATGCGGCGGCGTCGCTTCCTGGCGCTGCGCCAGCGGTCAGCCTGGTCGGCCCCGATATGCTGCTTCTGGAATTTGCCCACTGTCTCACTTCCCCGGCGGGGAAGATGCGGCCGTTCTAATAAATAGTCCAGAGAGCGTCGTGCGGCGCCTTAGAATACCGTCGTCATTTTAGAATGAAGTAGAGCGGAACGAGCAACGCGAATGCAGCGACACCCGTGAGAAACAGGTTTGTGGTCATGTCGTGTGGCCCCCCGGCCAATTTTCATCGGCCATACAGCCACGCAATTTAGCTCAAATGCAAGTGACCTCACTCCAGGCCAACCGATCTATTGCGCATAAGCCGCGACTTATGCAATATCCCCGCGTTCTCACAGCGAGGCGCGGCATGCTGGCACGGACGGTCCACCCTTGCGATATCCACGCCATAGCCCGCATGTGCGGCGTCAAGCTCCACAATAGCGCTGACAACCGGTCGAGCGGCCGCAAGCCCGGCCATTGCTACTGCAAGCCGACGGTGCGCGCGATCGGGCGCCGGCATGGCGAGCAACACCTGGCCATGGTGCTGAAGCTCATCAACTCGACTGACAACGGCCATGACCTTCATGCTGCGACGCTGCAGGCGGTCTCAGCGGTGCTCCTGACTGGTGAGGTGGTGCTCAATGCTGCTCTGTTCCTGGCCATGGATGAAATAGACCTGGGCAAGCTCAGGACGGCCGCCAAGGCGCTGCCAGGATCGACGGCCGACGTCATGGCCGGCGCACTGCTGGCGCTGCTCACAGGCCCTGCAATCGCGAGGCGCATCGCATGTTAGCCAGGACCCCTTTCACCGAAATTGAGATCGAGGGCATCGGCACCTATCGGCTTCCGAACCAATGGCAAAGCCAGCGGCTGAGGCGCCTTCGTGGTGAGGAGCGCCACACCGCTGTCCTGGCAACAGGTTGCGGGATGTCGGTGCGCCAGTTCAACAAGC
>NZ_RZPW01000883.1:0-2332 GCF_003998455.1 Mesorhizobium sp. M7A.F.Ca.CA.001.08.2.1
GCCTACCGGCGCGGCGGCCCGCTCGCCGTCACCGACGCCAATGTGATGCTGGGCAAGCTGCAGCCCGATTTCTTCCCGGCCATTTTCGGACCCGGCCAGGACCAGACGCTCGACGTCGAGACGGTAGGGGCAAAATTCGCCGCACTCGCCACCGAAATCGGCGATGGCCGGTCGCCCGAGACTGTCGCCGAGGGCTTCGTCACCATCGCCGTCGAAAACATGGCCAATGCCATCAAGAAGATCTCCGTGCAGCGCGGCTACGACGTCACCGAATATCTCTTGAACTGTTTTGGCGGCGCCGGCGGCCAGCACGCTTGCCTGGTCGCCGATGCGCTCGGCATGGAAGCGGTGCTGATCCATCCCTTCTCAGGTCTTCTGTCGGCCTATGGCATCGGCCTGTCCTCGGTCTTTGCCTCGCGCCAGCAGGCGCTGCTGAAGCCCCTTGCCGAAGAGTCCAGAACGGAGATCGGCAACCTCATTGCCATCTTGAGAAAAGCCGTTGTCGCAGAACTCGCGGCGCAAGGCATCGGCGAGGATACGGTCGCCACGAAGCCGGTGCTGCACATTCGCTACGATGGCACCGACACGACACTGCCGGTGAATTTCGAGGCGGATTCGATTTTCCAGGCCAGGCGCGATTTTGAAATCGCCCACAAGGCGCAGTTCGGTTTCGTCTATGACGACAAGCCGATGATCGTCGAGACCGTCGGCGTCGAAGGCACCGACACTGGCGGCACTGGGCGCGACGAAACTGAATCGCGAACCGAAGACCTTGCCGTAAGCCCTTCACAGACCCGCGAAATCTTCACCGAGGGAGAGTGGCGCACTTCACCCATCTTCCGCCGCGAGGCGCTGAAGCCGGGAAACAGGGTTGCGGGACCTGCCTTGATTATCGAGCCGAACCAGACAATCGTCATCGAGCCGGGCTGGCTGGCCGAAATCACCGCCAGGAACCACGTGCTCCTGCGCCGCGTCGAGAAAAAGCGCCGGCAGGCAGCGCTCGGCACCGAGGCCGATCCGGTCATGCTGGAGGTCTTCAACAACCTCTTCATGTCGATCGCCGAGCAGATGGGCGTCACGCTGCAGAACACCGCCTATTCCGTCAACATCAAGGAACGGCTGGATTTTTCCTGCGCCGTCTTCGACCGGACCGGCGCGCTGGTCGCCAATGCGCCGCACATGCCGGTACATCTCGGCTCGATGGACCGCTCGGTCGAAACCATCATCCGGCTGAATTCCGGCGACATCCACCCCCGCGACGTCTTTGCCCTCAACGCACCCTACAATGGCGGCACGCATCTGCCGGACATCACTGTCGTGACGCCGGTCTTCGATGATGCCAAGGAAAGAATCCTGTTCTGGGCCGCCTCGCGCGGCCATCACGCCGATATCGGCGGCACGGCACCCGGCTCGATGACGCCGCTCGCCACCACGGTCGACGAGGAAGGCGTGCTGTTCGACAATTTCCGCATCGTCGACCGTGGCCGCTTCCGCGAGAAGGAGCTGGAAACGCTGCTCACCGATCACCGCTATCCGGCCCGCAATCCGCACCAGAACATCGCCGACCTCAAGGCGCAGATCGCCGCCAACGAGAAGGGCGTAGCCGAACTGCGCAAGATGGTCTCCCATTTCGGCCTCGATGTCGTCGAGGCCTATATGGGCCATGTCCAGGACAATGCCGCCGAAAGCGTGCGCCGCGTGCTGGAGCGGCTGCCGGATAGTTCTGAGTACGAATACCCGACCGACACCGGCCAGATCATCAAGGTGAAGATCACGGTCGACCGGCAAAAGCGCGAGGCGACGGTAGACTTCACCGGCACCTCGCCGGTGATGAAGAACAATTTCAACGCGCCCGAGCCGGTGGCCCGCGCCGCCGTGCTCTACGCCTTCCGCGTCATGGTCGAGGATATGATCCCGATGAATGCCGGGTGCCTGCGGCCCATCAACATCATCATTCCCGATGGCTGCATGCTGAAACCCGCCTACCCCGCCGCCGTCGTCGCCGGCAATGTCGAGACCTCGCAGCATGTCACCAACGCGCTGTTCGGCGCCATGGGCGCCATGGCCAACGCCCAAGGCACGATGAACAACCTGACCTTCGGCAACAAGACGTATCAATATTACGAGACGATCTGCTCCGGCTCGCCGGCCGGCCGGATGAACTCCGGCCGCGGCTTTGCCGGCACCTCCGGCGTCCACACCCACATGACCAATTCGCGCCTCACCGATCCCGAAGTGCTGGAGCTGCGCTTTCCCGTTCTGCTCGAGGATTTCCACATCCGGAAAGATTCCGGCGGCAAGGGCAAATGGAGCGCCGGCGACGGCACCAAAC
>NZ_RZPW01000884.1:0-2331 GCF_003998455.1 Mesorhizobium sp. M7A.F.Ca.CA.001.08.2.1
TGTCGAGAACGCTTGCGCCACCGGATCGGCGGCGGTCCGCCAAGGCATCCGCGCCATCGACGCGAATGCCGCTCGCATCGTGCTGGTGGTCGGCGCGGAGCAGATGACGACGACGCCGGGGCCGGAGATCGGCAAAAACCTGCTCAAGGCGTCCTATCTGCCCGAGGACGGCGAGACACCGGCGGGTTTCGCCGGCGTCTTCGGCAAGATCGCGCAGGCCTATTTCCAGCGTTATGGCAATCAGTCGGATGCGCTGGCCATGATTGCCGCCAAGAACCACAAGAACGGCGTCGACAATCCCTATGCGCAGATGCGCAAGGATTTCGGCTATGAGTTCTGCCGCCAGGAGAGCGAGAAGAACCCCTTCGTTGCCGGTCCTCTGAAGCGCACCGACTGCTCGCTGGTCTCCGACGGCGCCGCCGCCCTTATCCTTGCCGACACCGCCACGGCGCTGAAGATGCGCCGTGCCGTTGCCTTCCGCGCCAACGAACATGTGCAGGATTTCCTGCCGATGTCGAAGCGCGACATTCTGACCTTCGAAGGCTGCGAGCAGGCCTGGAACCGGGCGCTGAAATCGGCCGGCGTGACGCTCGACGATCTGTCCTTCGTCGAGACGCATGACTGCTTCACCATTGCCGAACTGATCGAGTACGAGGCGATGGGCCTTGCCAAGCCGGGAGAGGGGGCGAAGCTGGCGTTGGACGGCACAACGGCCAAGGATGGTCGCCTGCCGGTCAATCCATCCGGCGGGCTGAAGGCCAAAGGCCATCCGATCGGCGCCACTGGCGTGTCCATGCATGTCTTGACCGCCATGCAGCTTGTCGGTGAGGCCGGCGGCATCCAGGTGCCGGGCGCAAAACTGGGCGGCATCTTCAATATGGGCGGTGCGACGGTCGCCAACTACGTTTCCATTCTCGACCGGATCAGATAAACCGCCCGCATTTGCGGGAGGTGACATGACAAATCCGGTTCTGATCGAAGTCTTGCGCGGCGCGATCGTCGAGAGCGCGCATCGCGGCTCAGTTGCGGTCTTCGATGGCGACGGCAAGCCCGTGTGGGAGATCGGCGATACGGCCAAGCCGGTGTTTCCGCGCTCGGCGGTCAAGGCGATCCAGGCCTTGCCGTTGGTCGAAAGCGGGGCGGCGGATGCCTATGGTTTCGGCAACCGCGAACTGGCGCTCGCCTGCGCCTCCCACTCGGGCGAGCCGGCACATGTCGACCTTGCGCGATCCATGCTGGCCAAGGCTGGGCTGGACGGATCGGCGCTCGAATGCGGCACGCATTGGCCGTCCAATCATGACGCCGAGATTGCGCTCGCCCGCGCCGGCGGCTCGCCGAACGCCTTGCACAACAATTGTTCCGGCAAACATTCCGGCTTCCTCTGCACCTGCGTCCACGCCGGCATTGCGCATCGCGGCTATGTCAAGCCGGGACACGGCCTGCAGGACATGGTGCGCGACGCCATGCAGTCGGTGACGGGCGCTGTCCATGGTGAGGACCAGCGTGCCATCGACGGCTGTTCGATCCCGACCTATGCGGTGCCGCTCAGGAGCTTCGCGCTCGGCTTTGCCCGCATGGCCACGACATCAGGTTTTGGCCCAGAGCGAGCCAAGGCTGCAAAGCGGCTGCTTTCCGCCTGCATGGCCGAGCCCTTCTTCGTTTCCGGCAGCGGCCGCGAAGACGTCGCGTTGATGGAGGCCGCACCAGGGCGGATTTTCACGAAGGGCGGCGCCGAAGGCGTCCATTGTGCCGCAATTCCGGAACTTGGCCTCGGCATCGCACTCAAATGCGATGATGGCGCCGGCCGCGCCGGCGAAGCCATGGTTGCCGCGGTCCTTGCCAAACTGTTGCGTGCCGACGAGGCCTTGGCGGCGAAGCTGCTCGAATTGGCAAACACGCCCATCGAAAATCGCAACGGTGCCAAAGTCGGAGCGCTGAGGCCGACGGCAACTCTCAAGTGACGTGATTGCGCTCGACGGTCAGATGCGCGTAGCCGCTACCGTTTGACGAGGCGAGATCGCCTGTCGCGGGCTCCGCCCAGCGCTGGCCGACAACCGCACCGTTCAGCGCGCCGTCGATGACATTGTCTGAAATGACGGCCGTACCGGCGCCCTCGACCACGGATACGACGATCCCGGTTCCTGCCTTGCGGATGATGTTGCCGGTGGCGACGACATTGCGCAGGTACGGGCCCCAGCCGATCTGCATGCCATAGAGTGGCGCGTTCTCGATGACATTGTTGGAAACGGTGGTGTCGGCCTCAACGCCGATGCCGACGCCAAATCCCGGCGAGTCGGCGGGGTAGGGGCCGCTGGGCGACAGATTGCGCAC
>NZ_RZPW01000885.1:0-2324 GCF_003998455.1 Mesorhizobium sp. M7A.F.Ca.CA.001.08.2.1
TTCCAGCTGTGCTCGAAGCCCATGCCGAACGGCGACAGCAAGCCAAGGCCCGTGACGACGACACGCCTCATCGCAGGTCCTCCCCGGTGATGACTGCAGAAAGCGTCAGGCCGAAGCCTTGTCGATGTACTTCACGGCATCGCCGACGGTCAGGATGGTCTCGGCCGCGTCGTCGGGGATCTCGACGCCGAATTCTTCTTCGAACGCCATGACGAGTTCGACCGTGTCGAGGCTGTCGGCGCCCAGATCATCGATGAAGCTCGCCTGCTCCGTCACTTTGTCGGCATCGACGCCAAGGTGCTCGATGACGATCTTCTTGACGCGCTCTGCGGTGTCACTCATTTGGGCATCCTCGTCTTTTGTTTGTCTGTCTTCGTTAGCGGGCAGAATGCCGCTAATCAAGCTGAAAGATGGTCCTGCCGGAAACGCAACGACTACGGACCGATTTTTGCCCGAACCGCCGGGTTGCGGGCCGCATTACACGAAAAATAGCTGAGGTCCAAGCCGAAATGGTCTCTTTACACAACCCGCCGGCGTTGCTGCAGAACCTCGTTCAAATCATAGCCATGCCGCCATTTACGTGGATGGTCTGGCCGGTGACGTAGGCGGCTTCGTTGGAGGCGAGATAAGCGACGGCGGACGCGACTTCGACGCTGGTGCCCATGCGCCGCGTCGGGATCGCCGCCATGATCGCCTCTTTCTGCTTGTCGTTGAGCTTGTCGGTCATTGCCGATTCGATGAAGCCTGGTGCAACGCAGTTAACGGTGATGTTGCGGGTGGCGATCTCCTGCGCCAGCGACTTGGAGAAGCCGATCATGCCGGCCTTGGAGGCGCAGTAATTGGTCTGGCCGGGGTTGCCGGTCACGCCGACCACCGAGGTGATGTTGATGATGCGGCCATGGCGGCGGCGCATCATCGGATGGGTGAGTTCGCGGGTGAGCCGGAAAACGGCGGTCAGATTGACCTCGATCACGCTGTCCCAATCGGCATCCGACATGCGCACGAACAGCCCGTCCTTGGTGATGCCGGCGTTGTTGACCAGGATGTCGACGCCTTCGAGATCGGCCTCGGCTTTCTGGCCGAGCGCCTTGACCTCGTCACGGTTGGACAAATTGGCCGGGAACAGCTTGACCCGGTCGCCAAGCTCGCTAGCCAGCGCCTCCAGTTTCTCGATGCGGGTGCCATGCAGGCCGACGATCGCGCCTTGCGCATGCAGCATCCGGGCGATCGCCTCGCCGATGCCTCCCGATGCGCCGGTGACGAGCGCCTTGCGGCCAGTCAATTCGAACATTTTTGTCTCCTGATTGAGAAGAGAACACCCCTTTGCAGGGAATGGGATCAAATGGGGCTTTATGCAAGCGCTGCTAGCGTCGCCTCGACCTCAGCCGCTGAGCCGACCGACGCAGTGGCGATGTCGCGGTTGATGCGCCGCGCCAATCCCGAAAGCACCTTGCCGGCGCCAATCTCGTAAAGCGTGGTGACGCCATTTGCGCCGAACCACTCCACGGTCTCGCGCCAGCGTACGCGGCCGGTTATCTGCTCGACCAGGCGGCGGGCGATCTCGTCCGGATCGCTGGTCGGGCTGACCGTGACATTGGAGAGGACGGGAACGACCGGCGCATTCTTTGTCACACCGGCGAGTGCGTCGCGCATGACGTTCGCGGCCGGCGCCATCAGCGCCGAATGGAAGGGCGCGGACACCTGCAGCATCAGTGCGCGCTTGGCGCCTTTCTCAGTGCACAGTTTCGCCGCCAGTTCGACCGCGGCCCTGGCGCCGGAAATGACCAGTTGGCCGCCGCCATTGTCGTTGGCGATCTGGCAGACGGAGCCTTTGGCGGCTTCCGCGCAGGCGGCTTCGACATCGGCCTGTTCCAATCCGATGATCGCCGCCATGGCGCCCTCGCCGGCCGGCACCGCCGCCTGCATGGCATTGCCGCGGATGCGCAGCAGCCTGGCGGCATCGGCAACCGAAACGAAGCCAGCGGCCGCGAGCGCCGAATATTCGCCCAGCGAATGACCGGCGACATAGGCGACCTTGCCTTTCAGCGAGAAGCCGCGCGATTCCAGCGCCCGGATCGCGGCCAGCGACACCGCCATCAGCGCCGGCTGCGCGTTGGCGGTCAGCATCAACGTCTCTTCCGGCCCTTCCCAGATCAGCTTCGACAGGTTTTCGCCGAGCGCGTCGTCGACTTCCTGGAAAATTCTGCGCGCCTCGGGAAAGGCGTCGGCGAGATCCTTGCCCATGCCGACTGCCTGGCTGCCTTGTCCAGGAAAGGTGAATGCAACGGCCATGCGCGGGCTCCCAAGGGCTGGTTTTGCTTGCC
>NZ_RZPW01000886.1:0-2320 GCF_003998455.1 Mesorhizobium sp. M7A.F.Ca.CA.001.08.2.1
TTCTTCGAACTGTCTCGGCTGATGGTGGTGGGCATCGATTCCGCCAAGGGGCAGTTGATCCAGAAGGCGCAGCTTTCGCCGAACGGGCCATGGCCTTCGGCCTGGTCGTTCATCGCGCCCGGCGCCTGGGTGATCATGACGGCGGGGCTGACCAGGGACGGCCGCGTCGCGGTGGTCGCGCAGCCATCGGGAACCACCAACCTGTCCTTCATCACCGAGGACGCCAATCAGATCGGCCCGGTCGAGAAATGGACCGCGCCGATGAGCATCGGCACGCCGCCCGGCGCCACCAGCTACCAGAAGCTTTCGATGGCGCGCGACGCCGATGGCCGCATCGAAGTCTTCGTCACCGACAATCAGGGCCGCATCTGGTGGATCTACCAGAATCCGGACCAGATCGTGCAGGTGCAGAAAACCATCACGCCACCGGGCACGACGACGCCGATCGTCGTCACCGTCGAGGTGCCGGCGCCGCCGGCCAAACCGTGGAGCGACTGGATCCAGATCCCCGGCGGGCTGGTGACGGTTTCGGCGATACGCCAGGGTGACGGCCGCATCGCGCTGTTCGGCATCAATTCGAACCTGCATCTCTATCGCTGCCAGCAGGCGAAGGCGCGGGCCTTGAAGGCCGCCGACTGGACGGGTTGGGTGCAGATCGACACGACCCAGACAGGCGGCTTCATCGAGATGGCGCCGGTGATCGGCCCGCTCGGCGCCACCAATCTGTTCGCCCTGACCCAGAGCGGCCAGGTGCTGCATACGCGCCAGATGCCCGCCGGATCGGATACGTGGACGCAGTGGGCGACACCTGGCTACTCCAGGGCGTCCAACCTGGCGCTTGCCGCCGGCATCCAGGGCGACGGCGATATCGTGCTGGTCGCCGCCGACCAGCATTTCCTCCAATTCAACGCGCAATGGGATGCCTACACCCAGAACTGGTCGGGATGGCGCGATTTCGGCGCATCCCTTCGCTCGACGCGCCTGACGCTCAACTACAATGCCGATGGCCGGCTTGCTCTGTTCAGCCTGGCGCGCATGCCGGACGGCACCAACGGCCTGTGGACGATCAACCAGATGGGCATCGACAGTTCCGAATGGGAGTATAACTGGACGTCGCTGACCGACAACAATCTCAAGCAGATCGTCGTCGTGCGCGACCTGACGCCCCCGGTCTGACGGTTGATTTCCGGTCGCGTGGCAGAAACGAAACAGGCACGTCCGGCCTGGTCCCGGTCTGACAAGGCCGGGCTCGGCTTCCGCCCTGCGACAGAGGCGGATTTGCCGTTCCTGTCGCGGCTCTACGCCTCGACGCGCATGGAAGAACTCGCGGTGACGTCGTGGAGCGACGCGCAGAAGGCCGAATTCCTCGGCATGCAGTTCCAGGCGCAGCACGCGCACTACAGAAAGCACTATCCCGAGGCCGACTGGCTGGTGGTGGAACGCGGTAGCGAAGACATCGGCCGGCTCTACATCGAGCGCTGGCCAAGCCAGCACCGCATCATCGACATTGCCTTCCTGCCGCATCATCGCCGCAAGGGCCACGGCACCGCACTGCTCTGCGACCTTATCGACGAGGCATGGTTAGCCGGCAAATCAGCCTCGATCCACGTCGAGAAGCACAATCCGGCGAGACGGCTTTATGTCGCGCTGGGTTTCGTGGTTGTCGAGGACAAGGGCGTTTATGATTTGATGGAATGTGCGCCGGGGCGCGGGAGGGTCGGTTTGTGACGACTGGAGGCCTACCGCAGGCGGCGCTATCGGTTACTTCGGCAGCGGTGCGCAGGTTCGTGAGACGATGGCAGGACAGAGGGGGGGCGCTGTCCCGCCAGCCTTTCGCAAATTTCTGCACAGCAGCGGCATGGATTTCGATGAGTCTGCTGCGTTAAGCTCAATTAAACACCGCCTCGTAGAGCCGCCCCGTCGCGTCGGCCGCGACCGGTACGATGAAGATCTCGTGGGTGCCGCCTGTGCCAGTGAAAAGGTAGGTCGCCTGCGGCAGCGCGATGTCGCGCGGGCCTCTAAACAGCAGCGAGAAACCGCCACCCAGGCGCGGGCTGGCGGCGATGGGCTTGACCGCGCTCAGTTCGAGCGGGATCTGCTTGCCCCCGACTTCGATGGTGAAGGTTTGTCCCTGCTCGAAATCCGACACCGACGCCATCCCGTTTGCCTCAATCTGTGCGCTGGAGCGGTTCAGCGTTCGGATCCGATCCAGCTTTTTGTTTCTCCGCAATTGCCAAGGGGAAAACCGCTGCACACTTTTCCGGAATTGCTCCAGCGGCGGCACTGTCGCCGCTTCGCCGCAAGCTGTCCAGAGGCGGGC
>NZ_RZPW01000887.1:0-2319 GCF_003998455.1 Mesorhizobium sp. M7A.F.Ca.CA.001.08.2.1
GGCTGACATAGATGCAGCGTTCACCGGCTGCCACACCAGCGCGCAGGAATTGCAACGCCGCCGTCGTCTTGCCTGCGCCTGGATCGCCTTGCACGATATAGAAATTTGAAGCGGGCAATCCACCACGAAGAATTTCGTCCAAGCCGGCAATGCCGGAACTTACAACGGGCTGCTTCTTTCGCTCGGTCATTCCGCCATCGTCTCCAAACAGGAATCGCAAGCCGCCAGTATCACAGGTTCGAAGTAGAACTGGGTGGAGCGATCGGCGGCCCGGCCCGGTATCTGAAATTCCAATTTCTGTAATGGCCGCGCCCCCGTCAGGCAAGTAGCTCGTTGCAGGCCACGGCAGTCACGGCCTGTGCCACAGCGCGCACGCCTTCCCATCGTCTGTGGAACCATCCAAGACGCCAGCAGTTTCACAGAGTTAACAAATGAACGGATGGGGTATGATTCAAGGAACCGTCGATAAAGCCGATGAGGATCGCTACCGCGTTCTCGTCGAGGCCGTTACTGATTATGCGATCTATATGTTGGACCGTTCGGGAACCGTGACGAGTTGGAACGCGGGGGCCGAGCGGTTCAAAGGCTATTCCGCCAGCGAGATCATCGGTCAGCATTTCTCGTGCTTCTACACGGAGGAGGATCGCGAAGCTGGTCTTCCATCGCGGACTCTGGAGACAGCAGTCCGCGATGGCAAATTTGTGACCGAGGGCTGGAGGGTTCGTCGCGACGGGACTCCTTTCTGGGCTCACGTTGTGGTGGATCCTATACTCGATCCAAGCGGCAAACTAACCGGCTTCGCCAAAGTCACCCGTGATCTTACCGAGCGCAAGAAAGCGGAGGAGGAAATCCGGAAAAATCAGGAGCAGTTCCAGCGTCTGGTTCAGGGCGTGACAGACTACGCGATCTACATGCTTGATCCTGAAGGCGTAATCACGAGCTGGAACTCGGGTGCAGAACGCATCAAAGGTTACTCGGCCGACGAAATAATCGGCAAGCACTTTTCTCAATTCTACACGCCCGAGGATCGCGAGCGAGGCCGTCCGCAAAGTGCCCTGGAGATCGCCGCCCGTGAAGGGCGAGTTGAGCGCGAAGGCTGGCGTATACGCAAAGACGGCACTGCGTTCTGGTCGCACGTGGTCATCGACGCCATTCGGCACGAGGATGGCGAACTCCTGGGGTTCGCGAAGATCACACGCGACATTACGGAGCGGAAGAAGGCGCAGGAGTCCTTGGATCAGGCACGTGAGGCCCTTTTCCACTCCCAAAAAATGGATGCGATCGGCAAACTGACGGGCGGCGTCGCTCACGATTTCAATAATTTGCTGATGGCGATTCTGGGTAGTCTTGAGCTGCTCCGCAAACGGCTTCCCGACGATCCACAATTGCTGCGTCTTCTCGACAACGCGGTGCTCGGCGCGCGACGGGGAGCGTCCTTGACGCAGCGCATGCTGGCCTTTGCCCGGCGGCAGCAACTCGATCCAAAGCCTGTCGATTTGATAGGGCTCATACACGGAATGAAGGATCTCTTGGAACGATCGCTGGGCTCAAGGGCGATCATAGAGACGAAATTTCCGCTCTCGCTTGATCGTGTGATGGTTGATGAAAGTCAAATCGAACTCGCATTGCTCAATCTGTGCGTCAATGCCAGGGACGCGATGCCTGGCGGCGGAACGATCGTCATCTCCACTCGGATGGAACAGGTCGGCGAAAGCAAAGAGGCTGGCTTGGCCCCGGGCCCCTACGTCTGCCTCTCGGTAGCAGACGCTGGCGAAGGAATGGACGAAGAAACACTAGCTCGGGCGACAGAACCGTTCTTCACCACAAAAGGCGTAGGCAAAGGCACGGGTCTCGGTCTGTCTATGGTCCATGGGATGACAGAACAAATGGGCGGGCGCCTAGTGCTCAAGAGCTCCAGGGGAACCGGAACCACAGCGGAACTATGGCTGCCGATCGCAACCGCGAGCTCGGAAGTCGCGCGCGGGCCGGATGTTCTTGCCGAGGAAGCCATTGAGACGGCGTCGCTGCGGATTCTGGCAGTGGATGACGATGCGCTGGTCCTTTTGAATACCGCGGCAATGCTCGAGGATCTCGGCCATACTGTCGCGGAGGCGCATTCTGCGGCGGCAGCCCTCAGGTTGCTGGAGGAGCAGCCGTTCGACCTCGTCATAACGGATCATGCTATGCCGAAGATGACGGGCCTGCAGCTATCGAATACGATCAAAGTCCAGTGGCCGAACGTACCCGTCATTATAGCAACGGGCTACGCCGAACTCCCGGGGACTCGCGACATCAAAATTCTCAGCAAGCCGTTTACTG
>NZ_RZPW01000888.1:0-2316 GCF_003998455.1 Mesorhizobium sp. M7A.F.Ca.CA.001.08.2.1
CCGGAAATCTTGTCGCCGGTCAGCGTCGCCTGATGGAGCACCACGCCGCCGGCCAAGGTGTAGCTGCCGGCCGCATCGACGGCGAGCGGCCCGAGCCCCGCCTGGCGAGTCTGGCTGGTTTCGACGCCAGCCAGCTGCGCGTTGAAGCGGACATCGGGAGCGGCCGGCGGCCCGGTCACACCAGCCGTGCCGCTGAGCGTGCCGACAGCGTCGAGGCCGGGCGAAAATTCATTGGCGAGCGCCGCGGGCAGTGCCGAAAATTGCGCCGCGAGGTCGAGCGTCTGACCGGCAGTTCCCGACAGCGTCACCGAACCGCCGCCGACATCGAGCGCCAGTTTCTCGATGCTGGCCGTGCCGTTGGCGATGCTCAGTGTCGACGCCTGAGCGATTGCCGCCTTGATGCCGCGAACCGTCGCCTCGCCCGAGGCAATTTCGACGCTCGTCTTGCCGTCGGCGATCTTCACCCGGCCGGCAGCGGTCGCCGGAATGCCCGCTATGGTGGCGCCGCCGGTGAAATTGGTCCAATCGCCGTCGCGCTTCAGGTCGACGCCGATGCCACTGATTTCGGTGGTTCCGGAAGTGACGCTGTCAGCCTTTATCGAACCGGCGATCGCCGGCGCCTTGAGATAATTGGCGATCAGCGCATTGACGGTGATGGCCTTGGCCGTCACGTCGCCACGCGCGATCGAAGTGCTCTTCGCATCGATCGCGACGAAGGGCGCGTCGCCCTCCTTGGCAAAGCCGATGGTGCCGTCGATGTCGCCCGTCACCGCCTGGCCGGCGAGTGCGGCCAACTGGTCGATAGCGGGCGCGTCGAGCGTCAGCGTGCCGAGCGGCATGTACGTGTCGTCCAGCGCGAGATCGCCCGAGACCTTGTTGTCGCCCAGCGAGACCAGGAATCCGTTGATCGAACGCTTGCCCTCGCTTGTCACCAGTGCTGCCTTGATATCGAGCGGCTGGTCGTTGACGGAGCCGGTCAGCGATACGTTGGCGGCGGGACTGGTGATATCGGCCTTGCCGCTCGCCGTCAGCTTGATGCTCTTCACCGTGCGGCCCGATGCCGTCAGGCTGTCGCTATCGGCGGTAACGGTGAAATCCGGCGCCGTCATCGCGCCGCTTGCCGACAGCGCGAAATCGACGCCACCGGCAACCGGCACGCCGACTGTCGGCGACAGCACGGAAACGTCGCCCAATTTGCCCTTGATGTCGGCCTGGATGTCGGTGCCCTGCATGCTGGCCGTGCCGGCGGCGCTGAGCGTGCCGGACGTGAATTCGATCGAGTTCGCGGCGAAGGATCCCTGCGGATCGCGGGCCGCGGTGGCCGAGAATTTCACCCGAGCGCCAAGCACCGAGGCGATCTGCGGCGGAAAGGCCGTCGCCACGGCATCCGCGTTCATCTTCAGCTGCATCGACAGGTCGGCAAGCGCCACCGTCGCCGTCAGAGAGGCGTTGAGTGCGTCGGAGCGCAGCGTGCCCTGGTCGATGGCAATGGCATCCTTGCTGACCGACCCGGCCAGATCGACATCGATCTTGCCGGTGATCAGCGGCGCCAGCGTCGCCACGTCGGTGTTGAGGCCACCTGCCTGCAGCTTGACGGTGACCGGCCCGGCGCGGTTCTGGATGTCAAAGCCGTCGGAATGGATCTGCGCCGCCAGATCATCCAGCCGCGTGCCGCCAGCAACGATGGAGACGAAGGAGGCGCCGATGTCGATGATCGGCGCCTTGCCGTCGCCGAAGGCGCGGGCGGTGGCATTGCTGATCGCCAGCGTGATCGGTTGCGCCTTGCTGCCGACGCTGATCACAACGGGCGGACCCTTGGCGGCGAGTTCGATCGAGAGGTCGCTGGCGCCGGCAGGATCGACAATGCCGGTCGCGGTGCCGTGCACCGCATCGCTGTCGATGTTGGCGCGGTCGACACTGACGCCACCGGCCGATGTGGCGGTGCCGGCGACATCGAAGCTGGTCTTGCCGGCAAACAGCGGCTTGAGATTCTCAGGCAGGAAGCGAGCGAAATCGCCGTCGCCCTTGGCCTCAACATGGTTACCCTTGTCGGTCAGTTGGTGCCGGCCTGTCAGCTGGGTGACGATCTTGCCGTCGACCGAGAACGTGCCGATGCCGTTCCAATTGGCGAGCGGCCCGGTGCCCGAGACAATTATGTCGACCGGCGGCGTATCGGGCAGCTTGAGCAGATTGGCGATGATGCCGCCTGCCGGCTCCGAGGCCTTGAGGTCAAGATCGAGCCTGTTGTCCGCCGGCGCAAAGTGGATCTTGGCATCGACATTGCCTTGCTTGCCGTCATGGCGGGGGACGTTGTGG
>NZ_RZPW01000889.1:0-2316 GCF_003998455.1 Mesorhizobium sp. M7A.F.Ca.CA.001.08.2.1
GACCAAGCTCGCCGACATCGAGGCGGCGGCCAAGGCCGAGGTGGCCGAGGCATTCGAGACCGCGCTGTCCGATCCCCTGCCCGAATTCTCGCTCGACGAGGCCTGCAACCCCTACAGCGAGGCACACTGACATGGCCATGATGCGGTATGCCGAAGCGCTCAATGCGGCACTGCGCGAAGAGATGCAGGCCGACCCTTCCGTTTTCGTCTTCGGCGAGGACATCGGCCGCTATGGCGGCGTCTTCAAGGTGACGAAGGGGCTGATGGAGGAATTCGGCGGAACGCGGGTGCGCGACACGCCGATCTCCGAACAGGCGCTGACCGCCATGGCCGTGACCGCCGCCATGACCGGCACGCGACCGGTGCTTGAAATCATGTATGCGGATTTCGTGCCGCTGACGCTCGATGCGCTGGTCAACCAGGCCTCGATCTACAATTACATCTGGAACGGCCAGGTCAAGATGCCGTTCGTGCTGCGTACGCAGGGCGGCGGCGGCGCCGGTGCCGGTGCGCAGCACTCCAAGTCGCTCGATTCCATGCTTGCCCACATACCCGGCATCAAGGTCGTTGCTCCTTCGACGCCCGCCGACGCCAAGGGCATGCTGAAGGCCGCGATCCGCGACGACCAGCCGGTGGTCTTCCTCGAACACAAGCTGCTCTACAACACCCGCGGCGAGGTGCCGGAAGGCGATGTGACCGTGCCGCTCGGCAAGGCGGCAACCCTGCGCGAAGGCAGCGATATCTCGATATTCGCCACCTCCAAGATGGTGGTCGAGGCCCTGAAAGCCGCGGATCTTCTCGCAGCCGACGGTGTTTCGACCGAGATCGTCGATCTCCGGTCGCTGCGCCCGCTGGATGTCAACGCCATCGTCGCCTCGATCGCGAAAACGCACCATGCCGTGGTGGTCAACGAGGGCTGGCGCTTTTGCGGCTACGCCGCCGAGCTTTCGGCAACGATCATGGATCACGCCTTCGACGAGCTCGACGCGCCGGTCGCGCGCGTCACGCTGCCGGACATGCCGATCCCCTATTCCGAGCCGCTGGAAACGGCGATGCTGCCAAGTGCCGAGAAGATCCGCGCCGCCGCGCTGAAGACGCTGAAGTGACGGAGGCGGCGGCGATGGCGACCCATCCGATCAGCATCGACAGCGCCGGCGGCGAATATATGGAAACCGTACTGGTGATCGCCTGGGCGATGAAATCGGGCGATCCGGTCAAGACCGGTGATCTTCTCGTCACCGTAGAGACAGCCAAGGCAGCAACCGAGATCGAAGCCGACCGCGACGGCTGGCTGGCCGAAATCTTCTTCGCCGAGGGACAGGAAGCGCCGGTAGGCGCCGTGCTCGGCACGATCGCGGACGAGAAACCGATGGCTGGCCAGCCAGCCTCGGTCGGGCCGGCGACAGCAGCCGCCGCGGCAGCCAATCCGCGCGAGCTTGTGGCTGACGAAGCCTCTTCCTCCATCCGGCAGCCTGGCAGCCGCCCGATCGCCAGCCCGCTGGCCCGGCGGCTTGCCGCTGCGGCCGGGCTCGACCTTGCCGCCATTTCGGGAAGCGGGCCGCGCGGACGAATCAAGAAGCGCGACATCGATGCCACCCTTGCCGCTCGCACGAACGAACAGGACGGTGCAGGCCAGCGGGCGCCAGCCGCAGTCCAGGCATCGCCTGTCGCCGCGCCGGCCCGGCAGACGGTGCCGGTGGTCCTCATCCACGGCTTCGGGGCGGATCGCTCCGTGTGGCGGCAGGTTGTCCCGTTGCTCGGGCCGGGGATCGAGACGATCAGCCTCGACTTGCCCGGCCATGGTACGGAAGCGGCAAGACCTGCAAGCAGCATCGAGGAGATCGCCTTCCTCCTCTCCGACCGGCTGGAGGGCATGGGCGTCGGCAATGCCCATCTCGTCGGCCATTCGCTCGGCGGCGCGGCGGCTCTGGCGCTCGCACGACTGGGCCGTTTTACGGTACGCTCTGTCACACTCCTTGCCCCTGGCGGGCTCGGCCCCGAGATCAATGCGGGCTTCCTTGCCGGGCTCGCCCGCGCAACAACCGTCCAGGCGCTTGAGCGATGGCTGGCGGTCATGGTCGGCGACCCCTCGGCCCTGCCGATCGGTTATGCGCAGGCCGCACTCAGACAGCTGGAAAAGACCGGCAATCGCGACGCGCTCACTGCGATGGCCGAAAGCCTGTTCCCGGACGGCACGCAGGGTTTCGATCTCGCGGGCGCGCTTGGCGAACTCGCCGTCCCGACGCGGCTCATCTGGGGCAGGCTCGATCGCGTCATCCCGGTCGCCCATGCGGCCCGCGCGCCGGGCTTCACTGC
>NZ_RZPW01000088.1:0-12666 GCF_003998455.1 Mesorhizobium sp. M7A.F.Ca.CA.001.08.2.1
CGGCGTTGGCGCGACGTCCGGCGGCTCCGGCTCGTTTTCCCCGGTTGATGGCTCCGGAGCCAATGGCTCGGGACGTGCCTGCTTTTCCTGGTGGGATTTTTCTTCCTTGAAACGGTCGGGCGCTTCCGCGGCTTTCGGCCCTACGCGCTTTTGCTCCTCGGTCTTTGCAGCTTCAGCCTTTGGTGTGTCCGCCGGGCGTGGTTCGGGCACCGGAATGCCGGGTTGGGTTATCGGAGTGCCGGGTTCGGGCACGGGAACATCGGCAGGCGAGGGCAGCGATGTCTGCGTTTTCTGCTGTGTCTGCTTTGGCGTGACCTGCCGGTGGCGCCGTGGTTTCAAACGCTTTCCGCCCCTTGGTTTCAGGGGCTGGTCGGCTCGTGGTGTCAGCGGCTGCTCGACCCGCGGCGTCGGGGGCTTATGATGCCGATGGCGATGTCTCGCCTCTACCGGCATCACCAGCAAGGCCGTGACGGCCACGGTCAACGCAATCCTGCATATTCGGGAAAAGACGATCGACCCCATCGCCCTCAACGGCGCCGACGCAAGGTGGTTGCCTTGGCCGCATCACGAACGGTAACCGCTCCGTTACGCACCGATCGCTTCCAGCCCTTCCTCCAGCCAGTCGGCGAGCAGCGGCATGCCAAGCAGGTATTTCGCGGTGCGCTTGTTGGCGCGTTCGCGCGCGGCGGCCAGCGCGTCCGCCCATTCGGTGGCGTCGTAGTCGCCGCGACCGACCCAGGCCAACGCGATCAGCTCGGCTGCTTCATCGACATTGAGGTCGTTGATCAGCTCGCGTAGCTCTTCTTCGGTCAGGTTCTCGGAGCTTTCCTCGGCAAGGCCGTCATGGTGATGGTTGACATGGGACTCGCCGTCGAGTTCGACCTCGTGCTCGGCGCCATCGGCATAGTCTTCATTGACGGCCGCACTCAGTGCTTTGGCCTTGAGGATGAACAGGCGCACCGTGTCGGGGCCGATCGAAAGCTCCCAGTCCTTTTCAAGCCGCCGCTGCAAGGGCCGTCTCCCTCAGGTCGTTTGCCGGATGATAGCGGATTTGCGGCATCCGTCACCTGATGTTCTCCCGCCCGCAATTTTCCGGGATGAAACGCAAGCCGACCGGCGTTAGTATTGCATTCTCACCCCTCCAGGAGGTTTCGATGCATAAAAGAATGCTGATCCAGGCTGCGACCGCGCTTCTCGCGCTGCAGTTCCTCGCTGTTCCCGTGTACGCCGCCGGCAGCGGCGGCAGTGACGAAACCGTCACCCAGTGCAAGAAGGGCCAGGTCTGGGACAAGAAGAAGAAAAAGTGCGTCGCGCCCCAGGAAGGCATGCTCGACGACGACAGCATCTATGATGCAGGCCACGCGCTGGCGATGGCCGGGCGCTATGACGAGGCGATTGCCGTGCTCAGCCTCGCCGCCAACAAGCAGGATCCGCGCATCCTCAACTATCTCGGCTATTCGCACCGCCATTCCGGCCGCGTCACCGTCGGCCTCGGCTATTACGAGGAAGCGCTGCGCATCGATCCGAACTACACGCTGGTGCGCGAATATCTCGGCGAAGCGCATCTGCAGATCGGCGATCTGGCCGGCGCCCAGCAGCAGTTGATGGAAATCGAGAAGCGGACCGGCAAGGGTTCGCGTGAATATGGCATGCTGGCCGAGCAGATCGACCATTTCATGAGAAGCTGAAAAGATCCCAGGGCTCTTCCAAGCGGCCGCGAGCGATCGCGGCCGTTTTTTGTTGCCCCCGGTCTCATTCATCGCCCCCGACTGATGAAAACGGGGATGATTTTAGCAAAACCGATTTTTGGGCGTGAAAAACCCGCTGACATTGCTATATTCAGGGAAATTGCGGTGAAACGGTTCCGTAAGCTCGAGGCTGCCGGACCCGTTTTCTTTTTGTACCCATCGACAAGGCTTTCCCCGATACGCGGGGGTGGCAGCAGGAAAGGCAGGCATCATGAACAAGGTCCCGATGACAGGCGAGGGGTTCGCGTCATTGAAGGAAGAACTGCGCTGGCGCCAGCAGGAAGAGCGGCCGCGCATCATCGAGGCGATCTCCGAAGCGCGCTCGCATGGCGACCTGTCCGAAAATGCCGAATATCATGCCGCCAAAGAGGCGCAGAGCCTCAACGAGGGCCGCGTCAACGAGCTTGAAGATTATATTGCGCGCGCCGAGGTGATCGACGTCAGCAAGCTCAGCGGCGACAAGATCAAGTTCGGCGCCACCGTGGTGCTGGTCGACGAGGACACAGAGGAAAAGAAGACCTACCGGATCGTCGGCGACCAGGAGGCGGACGTGAAGTCCGGCCGCATCTCGATCTCCTCGCCGATCGCGCGTGCGCTCATCGGCAAGGAAGTCGGCGATGCCATCGAGGTCAACGCGCCTGGCGGCGCCAGGGGGTATGAGATCGTCCAGGTGCAGTTCATCTAGGACCTTTGATAATTCTACTGTGGCGGCCGACTACAGCGCCGCGCGTCCTCTCGGACGCGCAAAGGACGCTGTAGGATTTTCAGTTAGCGCATGATCCCTTTCCGAAAATCAATCACGATTTTCGGGGTCATGCGCGGGCGGTTTTCTGCGCTTCCGGTGCTCACGTACTTTAAGTACGCGCCGCTCCGGTTCTCGAAGAACCACGCTATTCGACTCGCCAGAGCGAATTCTGAAAGGTCCTATGCCGGCGCTTGTAGTTTAAGTGCCAATAGCTTTTCTGCTTCCGCCACTACCTCCACCGGCACAACACGCCCCCCATGCGAGGCCAGCAGTGTCGATGCGTAGCGTCCGCGCGGGCCGGTCAGACCCGGCTCTGTTGCCAGGAAAATTGCGACCGTCGGCAGGCCAAAGGCACTGGCAAGATGGGTCAGCCCGGTGTCGGCGCCGATAACCAGCGTCGAGCCGCCGATAGTCGCGGCGATTTCGGACAGCGGCGATTTCGGTACCACGATCGTTGACGGCACGGCGCCTGCGATTGCCTCGGCTACGGTTTTCTCACGCTCGTTCGACCAGGTCGTGACCGGCGTCATCCCCCGCTCAATCAGGAGGCGGGCGGTTCCGATCCAGTCTTCGGCCGGCCATTTCTTGTCTTCGCGGCTGGTTCCGTGCAGCAGGAAGGCGGTTTTTCCAGAAGTGCCCGCCAGGGTGCCGGCGGGCGGCACGATGCCGGAGTCCAGCGTCGAAAGATCGGGTTGATAGGCGAGCGCCAGGCAAAACAACCGCCGCGTCCGTTCGATGGCGTGGAGGTCGCGCGGGACGGCATACGTGGCATCGTAGAACAGCGTCGCTGAGGGTTCGCGCGCGCTCGAACGGTCGAAGCCGGCAATGGGTGAGCCCGCCTGTCTTGCCACCAGGGCCGATTTCAGCAGGCCTTGCGCGTCGATGACCAGATCGTAGCGGCAATTGCGCAAGGTGCGGCGCAGGGCGGCCGCCTCGCGCCAGGTGGCGCCGTCAAGCAGCGCCTTGCGCCAGCGCCGGATCGCCACCGTATGAATCTTGTCGATCGCCGGGTGAAGCGCGACGATTCCGGCGAATGCCTCTTCGACGCACCAGTCGAAGGTCAGGTCCGGGCGGTGGCGACGGGCATCCTCGACCGCCGGAAAGGTGTGGATGACATCGCCCATCGACGACGTCTTGACGATCAGCACCTTCATGCCGCGGCCGGAATTTCCAGCAGCCGGTCCGCCGCTGCCGCGACCTGGCCGACTTCCAGCGTCTTCAGGCAGTTGAGGTGGCCGAGCGGACAGACCTTCTGGTGGCAGGGCGAGCACGACAGGCCGAGCCAGACCAGCTCGCGGCGCTCCGCCAGCGGTGGCGTGTTTTCGGGCGAGGTCGAGCCGTAGACGGCGACGATCGGCGTGCCGACGGCGGCCGCGACATGCATCAGTCCGCTGTCATTGGACACAGCCAGCCTGGCGGCGGATATCAGGTCGATGGCGTCCTCCAGCCGCGTCTGTCCGGCGAGGTCGACGACGCCGGGGGCCAGGGCTGCAATCTCCGCCGTCACGTCGCGGTCGTTCTTCGAGCCGAACAGCGCAACCTTCAAGCCTTTGCCCATGAAGCCGCTGGCAAGCCCGGCATAGCTTTCGCTGGGCCAGCGCTTGGCAGGGCCGAATTCCGCGCCGGGCATCAGGGCCACGAATTTCTGCGGCGCCAGCCCGAAACGGCCGAGCAGGTCGACCTGGTTTTTCGTGTCCACGCTAAGCCGGGGCGCCCGGAAACTACCGCCTTGGGCAAGGCCGAAATAGGCCTGCGCGGTGCGTCGTTTGATGCTGTCGGGCAATGGCACGATGTCGGTCAGCAGGCCATAGCGCATCTCGCGCAGATTGCCGACACGGCGCGGAATCCGGGCAAAGAACGGAATCAGCGCCGACTTCCAGCTGCCCGGCAGGATATAGGCCATGTCGTAGCGGCCGCGCAGCAGGCGGCCGAAGCGGCGGCGATGGGTGAATTCGAGCGCGCCGGGTTTGAGCGGAAAATCGATCTGCTGGCGGATTTCGGGCATGCGCTTGACCAGGGGTGCTGCCCAGGCCGGCGCCAGCACATCGATGCCGGCGTTGGGATGCAACTCCTTCAGCGCCGAAAACAGGCACTGCGCCATCACCATGTCGCCCACCCAGCGTGGGCCGATCACGAGGATCGTTGGGCTTTCAGCCATTCGACATAGTCTCTGACACCGGTTTCCACTGTCCGGAATTGGCCATTGTAACCGGCCGCGCGCAAACGGGACATATCAGCTTGCGTAAAGCTCTGGTAGCTGCCCTTGAGATGGTCGGGAAAGGGGATGAATTCAATCTCCCCTTTACCCAACGTGTCGATCACCGTTTCGGCGATGGCGCGGAAGGGCTGGGCACGGCCGGTGCCGCAATTGAAGATGCCGCTTGAGCCCCGTTTCCACAGCCACAGATTGACGTCGGCGACATCGCCGACATGGATGAAGTCACGGCTTTGTTCGCCGGGTCCGAACCCGTCATAGGCGCCGAACAGTTTCGGGTTCTCGCCTCGCTCGACCTGGTTGAACAGATGGAAGGCGACGGAGGCCATGGCGCCCTTGTGCGCTTCGCGCGGGCCATAGACGTTGAAGTAGCGCAAGCCCACGACCTGTGAATGGTCGGCCTGCCCGGCGAACACGGTTCGCCTGACATAGTCGTCGAACAGCTTCTTGGAATAGGCGTATACGTTGAGCGGCCGTTCCAACGCGGGATCCTCGAGGAACTCCGAGCCGCCGCCATAGACGGAAGCCGAGGAGGCATAAAGGAAAGGCACGCGCAAAGTCTGGCTTGCATGCAGCAACCGTTTCGAGAAGGCGTAATTCACCTCCATTATGAATTTGCCGTTCCACTCGGTGGTGGTCGAGCAGGCGCCCTGGTGGAACACGGCCTCGATGCGGCCGAGCGAGCCGGCCTCCATGCGGGGCAGGAAATCGTCCTTGTCGAGATAGTCGGCGATCTTGAGATCGGCAAGATTGACGATCTTGTGACCGTCGGTAAGGTCGTCGACGACGAGGATGTCGTCATGCCCTTCGGCATTCAGCGCGGCGACGATGTTGGAGCCGATCATGCCGGCGCCGCCCGTGACGATGATCATGAAGGACCTCTGGTTGCTTTGCGATTCCGGTCCTTATAGGGGAGGCTAGCCGGGCTGTCGACAAAGCCAGGTGCATGCGCCTGTCCTGCCATTTTATGCGCTTGTCTGTTTTGTCCATTTTGTCTATTATGGACAAAACAGGATATCCCATGAAAAACTATCCGTCGACCGATCTGAAACAGAATCTTGGAGATGTGCTTGCAGCTGCCAGCCAGCAGCCGGTCTCCATCACTCGCCACAACAAGCCGAGATACGTCCTGATGAGCATCGAGGCCTACGAAGCGCGCTTCGGCAACGACAGCCGCCGCGTCTACGCTGCGAAGGACGCCCCGACCGAACATGTCGAGATGCTCGAGGAGTACGCCGCGGAATTGGACCGTGATTAAACCCGCTGCTGCGGACGTCTGGCGATATCCATATCTTTGGCATCGCCAACACGGAGACGGCGAGACCGAAGGTCGGAAGTCACGGCCTGTGGCCTTTGTGGCTGTCCTTTCTGGGAAAGCCGGGGGTACCAACCTCTTCATACTTGCAATCACTTCCACACAGCCGGGTCGTGATCGCGTTGCAGTCAGCATCCCGGAAATTGAACGCCACCGTGCGGGCCTCGATCCTATGCCCCTTTGGGTCATGGTCGACGAGTACAATCATGATATCCTGGAAGCGTCGGCCTATTTCGAGCCGGGTGCGCGAATTGGCGCGTTCAGCCCGTCATTTCACAAGAAAATTATGTTCGCTTTTACTGCGGTTGTCCGCACGGGTCAGTCCAAAGCATCCCGCGCGCGGACTGAATCGACAGGGCAGAGCACGATCGTGAGGGACCCAAAATGCCATCGACCGAACTGCTCATCGCGTTTTTCGCCACCACGGCGATCTTCGCCTACATTCCAGGCCCGGCCATGCTCTATGCCGCCGCGCAGACGATGGCGCGCGGCCGCTGGTCCGGCCTGACGGCGGCGCTGGGCATTCATCTGGGCGGCTACGTGCATGTTTTCGCCGCGGCCGCCGGGCTGTCGGTGCTGTTTCATGCCGTGCCGACGCTCTACCTGGCGGTCAAGCTGGTCGGTGCGCTCTATCTGATCTGGCTTGGCATCTCGCTGTTTCGCAAGCGCGCGGACGGCGATGCGGCGCTGCCCGCGATCGAGCGCAAATCGGCGCGGCGCGCCTTTTTCGAGAGCATCACCGTCGAGGTGCTCAATCCGAAGACAGCGATCTTCTTCATGGCGTTCCTGCCGCAATTCATCGACGCCTCGGCGGCGTTTCCGGTCTGGCTGCAGTTCGTCGTGCTCGGCACGATAGTCAATCTGATGTTCTCCTCGGCCGATATCGTCTGCGTGTTCCTGGCGGGTGCCGTGATCGGCCGCCTGCGGCGTTCGAGCCGCGCCCAGCGGCTGATGCAGCGGGCGGGAGGGGCGGTGCTGGTCGGGCTGGGCGTCCATGTTGCCCTGCAGAAGAGCTGACGCATCGGACAGTCGCGGGTCATGTCCTGACGTTGCGCTGCGTGGATTTGCGGTATATCGGCAGGCATGAACGATCCGGCCCGTAAATTGACAATTTTCATCACGATTGAGATTTGCCTTACCCTCGCGTTGCCAGTGACATGATCAAGCACAATCCGCCTTCTCCAGAACCATTGCACCGCGCCATTGCGCGGTTCGGCCAAGCCACCGTGCTGGTGGTCGGCGACTTCATCCTCGATCGTTTCGTCAACGGCGTCATCGAGCGGATCTCGCCGGAAGCGCCGATCCCGGTGCTGCATGGGCGCGGCGAGACCTCGACCATGGGCGGCGCCGGCAATGTCGTGGCCAACATCGTTTCGCTCGGCGCTGCCGCTGTCCCCGTTTCCGTGATCGGCGCCGATCTGGCGGGCGACAGTCTGGTGCGGATGCTGCGGGAACTTGGCGCCGATACGGCGGGCCTCGCGCAGGAGCGTGGTCGCATGACATCATCCAAAAGCCGCTTCAGCGCGCTCAACCAGCAGGTGCTGCGTTTCGATGAAGAGGAGATCAAGCCGCTCGGCGCCGCGGAGCGAGCCGGCCTGATCCGCCATTTCCGCGCCGCGCTGGCGCACGCCGACATCGTCATCCTGTCCGATTACGGCAAAGGCATCCTGCTCGACGGCGTCGCCGGCGACTTGATCGCCATCTGCCGCGAGGCTGGAAAGCCGGTGCTGGTCGACCCGAAGGGCCGCGATTACGCGCGCTATGCCGGGGCGACCGCCATCACCCCCAACCGCAAGGAACTCGGCGAGGCCGTCGGCCATGCGGTGTTCGCCGATGACGAGATCGTGGCTGCCGCGCGCCAGCTGATTTCGGCACATGGTTTCGATTTCGTCGTTGCGACGCGCAGCGAAAAGGGCATGAGCGTGGTCGGTCCCGACGAGGCGCGCCACATCGCCACCCAGGCGCGCGAAGTGTTCGACGTTTCGGGCGCCGGCGATACGGTGATCGCGAGCTTCGCGCTGGCGCTGGCCGTAGGCGCCGATACGGTCATGGCCGCTTCGATCGCCAATGCCGCTGGTGGCGTCGTTGTGGGAAAACGCGGCACCGCGCGACTGACGGTCGAGGAACTCACCGGCGCGCTGTTCCGTTCACATGGGCCGACCGCCCACAAGGACGCCATCCTCGACGCCACATCGGCCGCCCGCATGGTGGCGGCGTGGAAGGAAGAGGGCCTGAGCGTCGGCTTCACCAATGGTTGCTTCGACATCCTGCATGCCGGCCATGTCAGCTTGCTGCACGCGGCGCGAAGCCAGTGCGACCGGCTGGTGCTCGGCCTCAACAGCGATGCCTCGGTGCGGCGCCTGAAGGGCGCCGGCCGGCCGGTCAACGACCAGCACGACCGCGCCTGCGTGCTGGCAGCACTCGCCTCGGTCGACGCGGTCGTGGTGTTTGAGGAAGATACGCCGCTGGCGCTGATCGAAGCGCTGCTGCCCGACATACTGGTCAAGGGCGCCGATTACACGGTCGATACCGTGGTCGGCGCCGATGTGGTGCAGAAGGCCGGCGGACGCGTCGTGCTGGTCGATCTCGTCGCTGGAAAGAGCACCACCAACACCATTGGCAAATTGCGCGCCGGCGGCACCACAAACTGAGGGTTTCATGTCCGACTTGAACGATTACCTTGTCCGCTCGGCGGCTGCCATATCAGCCATGGTCGAACGGGACCTGACCGGTGAGATGGAGCGGGCAGCGAGCGCGGTGGTGACGGCGCTTTCGTCGGGGAAGGCCTTGCTCATCGCCGGCAATGGCGGCTCGGCCAGCGACGCCATCCACATTGCCGGCGAACTGGTCGGCCGCTTTCTCAAGGAGCGCAAGGCCTACAATGTCATCGCGCTGCCGGCCAATGCGGCGGTGCTGACCGCCTGGGGCAACGACTATGGCTTCGACACGGTGTTTTCGCGCCAGGTCGAGGCGCATGGCGCGGCCGGCGGCGTGCTTCTGGCAATCTCGACCAGCGGCAATTCGCCGAGCATCCTCGCCGCCGCCGAACAGGCACGGAGGATGGACATGACGGTGATCGGCATGACCGGCGATACCGGCGGCAAGCTGAAGCCTCTGTCCGATATCCTGCTCAACGTTCCGTCGACCTCGACGCCGATCATCCAGCAGGGGCATCTGTGCCTTTATCATCATCTGTGCGAGGTGGTCGAAGCGCGCCTCAGCAATGGCTGATCCCACGACCTCTGGCCGCTATCCGCTGGCTGAGCCGGGCCTGTGGGTCGAGCAGGTCGGCTCAAAGGTGTTCGCCGCCGGCTCGCCGGCGCTGTTCCTCGATCGCGACGGCACCATCAATATCGATACGGGCTATCCGGATGATCCTGCCGAAATGGTGCTGCGCGCGGATATAGCCGCGGTGATAGCCGCCGCCAACGGGGCCGGCATTCCCGTCATCGTCGTCACCAACCAGTCCGGCATCGCGCGCGGCTATTTCGGCTGGAGCGATTTCGCCGCCGTCAATGGCCGCGTGCTCGAACTGCTACGCGCCGACAATGCGTTCGTCGACATGGTCCTTGCCTGCGCCTATCACGAGGCGGGCTCCGGCCCGCTCGCGGCCGCAGATCATCCGATGCGCAAGCCCAATCCGGGCATGCTGCTGGAGGCGGCCAGGCGCCTCGGGCTCGATCTGCGGCGTTCGCTGATCGTCGGCGACAAGGAGGCCGACATGGAGGCGGGACAACGCGCCGGCCTCTCGCAGGGCTGGCTGGTGGACGGCGAACAGTCCAGTCAAGGAGGATTCGAGACTTGGCCGCTACGGGGCCAGGGCGATCTCGATGGCTTGCTCGCCGCAATAGCGGCACTCGGTGCCGCGCCGGGCGAGCGGTGATAGATTAGAGCAATTCTAGGAAAAGTGTGAACGATTTTCCGTCTAGAATTGCGTTAAAACAAAGGGTTAGAGCAGATCGCCGTTTCCGTGAAACGGTGAAATGCTCTAGGCCCGCTCCTTGTCTTGCGAAGCCTCATACAGTTTGGCCTCGGTGGCATAGGAATAGATCATCACCGACATCGAGTAGATGAAGCCGTGCCGACCGCATAGGAAGTAGCGCTTGGCCAGGTAGAACTTCAGGAAGTTGCCGAAAGGCGACAGCACCAGCCGTACCAGGCCGGGCTTCTTGCCTCTCTCGACCAGCGTGGCGACCTTGAGGCCGGAATAGGTATTGGCCCTGGCAAGGTCGTCATTGACGGATATCTCGCGGCGATGCAGCAACACGCCGCTTTCGATCGTGCGGGTCTCGCCCGGCACAATGAAGGATTCATGGACCCGCGAGGTGAGGTCCATGGTGGCGACTTCCCGGCGAAACAGCCGTAGAAGCCGGTTGTGGAGCACCCAGCGATGCGCATAGCCATAGCCTTTCAGCCAGTCGCGGCGGCGAATGTACCAGCCGTCGATGCCGTTGTTGGCGGTCTGCGTGGCCGCCACGATGGCTTGGCGCAGTGAATCGTCGACGCGCTCGTCGGGATCGATCGAAAGGCACCACGGTTGCCTGGCATGGTCGAGCGCGAACTGCCGCTGGCGCGGGAAACCCGACCAGTCATTGTGAAACACCCTTATCGGGTAGCCTTTGGCGATGAACGCATTGACGACGTCCAGAGTGCTGTCCGTCGAGCCTGAATCGACGACGATGATCTCGGCGCAGAAATCGACGCTTTCCAGGCACTCGCCGATCATGTCGGCCTCATTCATGCAGATGACCAGCGCCGAAACCGGGCTAGAAAATCGAGTCATCGTCCCACCCCACGGCACACTGTTCTCGGAATTGGGCTGCCCTGCGCCACCTGTTTTACGCAATCCCGAAAGCGCTATGCGCTTTTCCCAGGAAAACCGTTACACACTTTTTCTGGAATTGCTCTAGGAAACCAGCAAGGTGGCTACGGCAGGACATCCGGCTTCACAGAAGTGCCTATCGAACGCCAAAGCGGCGCTGATATGGCGAGGCGTTCAAGCCGCATCGGCGAAAGCCGGTTGCGGTTCACCGGCTCAAGGCTGTGCGAACGAGACCAAGCCTTCGTCCTTGACCCGGCGGATGGTGAGCGCTGTGCGCACCGTGTCGACATTCGGGGTCGAGGTCAGTTCCTCGATGACGAAGGTCTGGAAGGCGCCGAGGTCGCTCGCCACGCAATGCAGGAGGAAATCGGATTCGCCCGACACCATCCAGGCGTCGCGTACGATCGGCCAGCCGCGGGTGCGCTCGGCAAAGATGCGCAGCTCGGCATCGGCTTGATGATGCAGGCCGACCAGGCAGAAGGCAACGACATCAAGGCCGAGCGCTGGTGCGTTGAGCAGAGCGCGGTAGCCACGGATGATGCCGGCTTCCTCCAGGCGCTTGACGCGGCGCAGGCATGGCGGTGCCGAAATGCCGACGCGGTTCGACAGTTCGACATTGGTCATGCGGCCGTCGCCCTGCAATTCGCGCAGGATCTTCCAGTCGATGGCGTCGAGGTCGGCCTTGAGCGGCATGAGGGCTCTCGATCATGAGGGGCAACACGCAAGAATCTTGCGTGATTTTGTAATTAAACGACTTCGCTGTCCATTCCATCCTTCTCCGGAATATTTCGCGAGATCCGCGGGCGACAGGGTGTGACAAAGCTTTCCGGGGACGAACTCCAACTTGCCTTGCTGGCGTCGTGGGCAACACTTACATTACGCGCGACAATGATCGAGTTTTCCATGCCGCAATTGCCGGCAGCCCTCCGCAGAGGCTTTAGATGACCACCAAGCACGCGCCCGTTCTCATCATCGGTTCCGGCCCGGCCGGCTATACGGCGGCGGTCTACGCCGCCCGCGCCATGCTGAAGCCGATGCTGGTCGCCGGCCTGCAGCAGGGCGGGCAGTTGATGATCACCACCGATGTCGAGAACTATCCCGGCTTCGCCGACCCGATCCAGGGTCCGTGGCTGATGGAGCAGATGCTGAAACAGGCCGAGCATGTCGGCACCGACATCATCAACGACATCATCACCGAGGTCGACCTCAACGTGCGACCGTTCCGTGCCAAGGGCGATTCCGGCACCACCTACACCGCCGACGCGCTGATCATCGCGACCGGCGCGCAAGCGAAATGGCTGGGCATCCCGACCGAGCAGGACTTTATGGGTTTTGGAGTCTCGGCCTGCGCCACCTGTGACGGCTTCTTCTACCGGGGTAAGGATGTCGCGGTGATCGGCGGCGGCAATTCGGCGGTGGAAGAGGCGCTCTATCTGTCCAATCTCGCCAAGAGCGTGACGGTCATCCACAGGCGCAGCGATTTTCGCGCCGAACGTATCCTGCGCGAGCGGCTTCTGAAGAAGGACAATGTCCGCGTCATCTGGGACACGATCGTCGACGAGATCACCGGTCGGCCCGGCAAGACGCCGCTGCCGCCCTCGGTCGAAGGGCTGAAGCTCAAGCATGCGGTGACCGGCGAGGTGTCGCACCTCAAGATCGACGGCGTGTTCGTGGCCATCGGCCATGCGCCGGCGGTTGAACTGTTCGCCGGCAAGCTCAAGCAGAAGCCGAACGGCTATCTGTGGACGGCGCCGGATTCGACCCGCACCGATGTGCCGGGCGTGTTCGCGGCCGGCGATGTGACCGACGATATCTACCGCC
>NZ_RZPW01000890.1:0-2315 GCF_003998455.1 Mesorhizobium sp. M7A.F.Ca.CA.001.08.2.1
ATTGCGTACAATGCCATGGCTCCGGCGCCCAAGGTTCCAAGGGCTTTCCCAATCTCAACGACGACGACTGGCTGTGGGGCGGCAAGGCCGAGCAGATCCAGCAGACGATTACGCACGGCATCCGCTTCGCGTCCGATCCGGACACGCGCCTGTCGGAAATGCCTGCCTTTGGCGACATCATAACCGCTGACCAGATCGCTCAGGTCGGCACCTATGTCGCCAGCCTGTCGGGAAAGGTCCAGCATGCCGGCCTCGTCGAGCCCGGCGCCAAGGTCTTTGCTGAAAATTGCGTGGCCTGTCATGGCGACAATGCAAAGGGCAACAAGGAGCTGGGCGCCCCCGATCTGACCGATGCGATCTGGCTCTATGGATCCGGTGAGACAGCCATCGCCACCCAGGTCCGTGCGCCAAAACAGGGCGTCATGCCAGCCTGGGGCGCACGCCTGGGCGAGACCAAGGTCAAGGAGCTCGCCGTCTACATCCATTCGCTTGGTGGTGGGGAATAGGAAGCGGGGACCTGTTCCCGGCCCTTCGCCAGCCAAGCGACGAGGCCCGGCCATGCCGGGCCTCGACCTGTATTCGGCACCGGCAATTGACTTGCATCAACGCGCCTGCCCCCGCCCCGCGCCAAGACTTGCCTACGCTGGCAGCCTGGGCATGGGCAGATTGTCGCCTGCGCGAGTGGAGATGCATGTGCTGGACAATACGCAGGTAGAGCGGCTCGAAGCCGAAGCGGTCAATTCCGCCAAGGTGCGCCAGCCGATGTATGCCGCGCGCAAGAAGATATTCCCGAAACGGGCAACAGGGAACTTTCGTCGGTTCAAGTGGCTGGTGATGGCGATCACACTCGGTATCTACTACCTGACACCGTGGTTGCGATGGGACCGCGGCCCGTTCGCCCCGGACCAGGCCGTGCTGCTCGATCTCGCCAACCGGCGCTTCTACTTCTTCTTCATCGAGATTTGGCCGCAGGAATTCTACTATGTGGCCGGCCTTCTGATCATGGCCGGCGTCGGTCTTTTCCTGATCACGTCGACTATCGGTCGCGCCTGGTGCGGCTATACATGTCCGCAGACTGTATGGGTCGATCTGTTTCTGGTCGTCGAGCGCGCCATCGAGGGTGATCGCAACGCACGCATGAAACTCGATGCCGGCCCATGGACCGCCCGCAAGCTTGCGCTGCGGGCATCGAAACACGCCATCTGGCTGGGCATAGGGGCGGCGACGGGCGGCGCCTGGATCTTCTATTTTGCCGATGCGCCGACGCTGGTTGGCGAACTCTTCACCGGCACCGCGGCACCCGTTGCCTACATCACCGTCGCCGTGCTGACGGCCACGACCTATACGTTCGGCGGGCTGATGCGCGAACAGGTCTGCACCTACATGTGTCCATGGCCACGCATCCAGGCGGCCATGCTCGACGAAAGTTCGCTCACCGTCACCTACAATGACTGGCGCGGCGAACCGCGTTCGCGTCATGCCAAGACGGTGCAAGCCGCGGGACAGTCGGTCGGCGACTGCGTCGACTGCAATGCCTGTGTCGCGGTCTGCCCGATGGGGATCGACATTCGCGACGGCCAGCAGCTCGAATGCATCACCTGCGCGCTTTGCATCGACGCCTGCGACGGCGTCATGGGCAAGCTCGGCAGGGAACGCGGACTGATTTCCTACGCAACGCTCTCCGATTACAACGCCAACATGATGCTGGCGACCGCGGGCGGCTCCAGTTCAGTCAACCCGTCGCTGGTCAGGACCGCTGATGGCCTGTTCTCCGACAAGGTGGCGCATTTCCATGTCAGCAAGATCTTCCGGCCACGCACCTACGTCTACATGGGTCTGTGGTCGCTGATCGGCCTGGGTCTGCTCTATTCGCTGCTGACGCGCGACAGGCTCCAAGTCAATGTGCTGCACGACCGCAATCCGCAATTCGTAACGTTGTCCGACGGCTCCATCCGCAACGGCTACACCGTCAAACTGCTCAACATGATCCCCGAGCCGCGGATCATTGTTGTCACCATGCAGGGCTTGCAAGGAGGCGAAATGAGCGTGGTCGGAGACGACATCAAGGCGGGCCGCTCCTTTGCCATCCCGGTCGAGCCCGATCGCCTGAAAATGCTGAAGGTCTTCGTGCGCCAGCCGGCCGACCAAATCCGTGGCGCAGCGCAAACCTTCACGTTCCGTGTCGAGGACAAGTCGAGCTTCGAGGCGGACGAATACACCGCCACCTTCAACGCGCCGGAGATCGCCAGATGACCGCTAACGCTGAAAAAACCCGCGAATTCACCGGCAGGCACATGCTGTTCACCATCCTTGCC
>NZ_RZPW01000891.1:0-2315 GCF_003998455.1 Mesorhizobium sp. M7A.F.Ca.CA.001.08.2.1
GCCTCGTATCCAGCGGGTAGGTTGAGAGCTGTTCGTTGCCGGTCTCGGTGATCAGGATCTGCTCTTCGAGCTTGACGCCTTCGCGCCCGCCAAGCCGGCCGATATAGCTTTCCACGCACAGCACCATGCCAGGTTCCAGCACGCCGTCCGGCGTGTCCGATGTCCAGTCGCTGGCATGCGGCAAGGTCGGGTATTCATCGGCCAGACCGACGCCGTGATAGAGCACGCCGTAGCGCGTCGGGAAGCAGTCACCCGGCGGCACCGCCGAGGCTTCGACGAGGTCGCGAAACGAGATGCCTGGCTGCATCAGAGCCATGTTGTGTTCGATCTGGTCGGCGGCGATGCGGAACAGGGCGCGCTGTTCATTCGACGGGTTTGCATCGCCGCACAGCCAGGTGCGCGACAGGTCGGCGCAGAAGCCGTAGGGGCCGATCAGGTCGGTGTCGAAGGCGACGAGATCGCCAGCCTCGATCTTTCGCGAAGAGCATTCCTGGAACCACGGATTGGTGCGCGGGCCTGACGTCAGCAGTCGCGTCTCGATCCACTCGCCGCCGCGCGCGATGTTGCCACGATGCAATTCCGCCCATAGCTCATTCTCGGAAATGCCCGGCTTCAGCGCCTGTTCCATCTCGCCCATCGCCGCTTCGCAAGCGACAATCGCCCGGCGCATGGCGAGGATTTCGTCCGGCGATTTGATCAGCCGCGCGTTCTCCATCACTGCTTCGCCATTGCCGATGGAAATGCCGAGGCGAGCCAGCTCCTCGACGCCTTCGGGATTGATGTGGTCGACAGCGATGCGGCTGTTGCCGCTACCATGTTCCCTGACCAAATCGGCTATTCCGGCGGCCCAACGGCGGACCTTTTGCTCGGTCAGCTCACCGCCATAGAGATACATCCACGACACCGCCGGCCGCACCTCGTTGACGACGCCGGAATGGTCGGACAGGTGCTCGCAGGAAAAATAATCGAACAGCACCACCGGGCCTTCAGTGGCGATAAAGCAATGCCGCGTCGGATTGTGCGCCACCCAAAGCTGCATGTTGGTGCTGTCGGTGGCGTAGCGGATGTTGACGGGGTCGTAGAGCAGGGCGCCGGCATAGCCGCGCCGCTTCAGCTCGGCGCGGATACGCTCCAGCCGGTATTTTCGCATCGCCGCCAGGTCGGGCGCGGCAATGCCTGCCGCCGCCCACTCAGCCTCGGCCTGCGGGCCATAGCCCAGCACATGCTGGTTGAGCGAACCCGCCTTCTGGCGGGAGGCGTCGCGCAAAGCTTCGATCGAGCCCGGCTCGAACGGCATGATCTTGCGGTGGCGGCCAAAGCTGCCCTTCGGCCCCGCGCTGTCCATCGTCGAAACTCAGGTCCGCATCTTCTCGCCGCTCGGATCGAAGGGCGCTTCGACATTGATGCGGGCCGGGCGCCGGTGACCGAGGATCTCGATCTCGAACAGCCCGGCACTTTCGTCCTCGGCAAGCGCTGCGGGGATATAGCCCTGCGCCATCGACTTCTGCACATAATGCGCATAGCCGCCCGACGTGACCCAGCCGACCACGCGCCAGTCGCCGTCGACGATGCCGCGCACGGCGGATGCGCCTTCGGCAGCCTTGGAGCCACGTATTTCCTTGCCGCCCTTGTCGAAGCGCGGCGCGCCATAGCCATGCGGCTTTTCCACCGTGCCGTAGTCCTTGCTGACCTTGGCCCAGATCGGCTCGTCACCCATGACATCGGCGTCGGTGGCATCGACGATGAAGGAGACGCGGCGCAGCTTTGGCCCCTCGGCCTGTTCCTTGGCGGCGGCCTCGCGGCCGATGAAGTCATTCTTCTCGAGCTTGATGAAGCGGTCCATCGCGCCCTCGAACGGTCCATAGATCGGCCGCAACTCGCGGAACCAGGTCGGAAAGTTCTTTTCGAGGCGCATGGAGAGCAGAGCGCGCATGCCGAAATCGACAAGGCCGAATTCCTCGCCGGCGTCCTTGATTGCTTTGTAAACCAGGCGTTCGTAGGCCGGCGCCATCCAGATTTCATAGCCGAGGTCGCCGGTGTAGGTGATGCGGTTGACCATGCAAGGCGCCCCGCCAACAGCCATCTCGCGGAAATCCATGAAACGGAAGGCTTTTGTCGAGACGTCGACATCGACCAGTTTCTGCAGCAGGTCCCGTGATTTCGGCCCGGCGATCGACAGGCCGACCAGCGTCTGGTCGAAGCGGTGGATGCGCACCGTTCCGTCCTTCGGCAGGTGCTTCTCGAACCAGCGCATGTGGTATTTCTGCGCCGCCGAAGAGCCCCAGATCATGAAGCGGTCTTCTGCCGCCTTGGCG
>NZ_RZPW01000892.1:0-2314 GCF_003998455.1 Mesorhizobium sp. M7A.F.Ca.CA.001.08.2.1
CCGTGCTATGTAAAGCCCATGCCAGCATCCAGCCTCCCAGACAACGCGCCGCTCATCGTCATCGATCTCCAGACCGGTATGTTCGACGGCGTGCACGAACCGCCGATCCATGATGCGCCAGGCATAGTCGAGCGCACCAAAGCGGTGATCGACTGGGCGCGGCGCAGCGGGCGCAAGGTCGCATTTGTCAGGCATGATGGACCCGAAGGCGATCCGTTGGCACCGGATCAGCCGGGCTGGCCGGTTTGGCCCGCACTTGGCCAAGCTGCGGACGAGCCGACCTTTGCCAAATCCGTGCGCGATGCTTTCAGCAATCCCGCTTTCGGCGACTGGGTTGCCGGGCAGGGTGCGGGTGCTGTCGTGCTCCTGGGCGCGCAGACCGATTTTTGCGTGGCCGCGACGATCAAGGGCGCGATCGCCAGAGGGCTCGGCGTGACCGTGGTGTCCGATGCGCACAGCACGCTGGACAATGCCAGCGAGAGTGCCGAGCAGGTCATCATCAGGCACAATGGCGAATTCGCCGAGGCCGGCGTCAATCTGGTGACCACAAAGGCGCTTGTCGGCGGCTGAAGCCCGAACGTCGCCGCAGGCCGCATTATCAGGCAGGCCGGCTTGAGGACTTCGCGAGGGAAGACAGCGCCGGGCGCCTGCCGTGGTCGACGCGGACGGGGGGGCGCATTGTTGGGATGGCTCGGGCGCCCGCGTCAACCAGGGCGGCTCGTACCGCCGCATTAGCAACATTGCACATTGCGTGCCGCTCGAAACTTCCGCGAAAGCGGAATAGGCCGGAGCAAAAGGGCGGATTCGGCTGAGATTTTCGGCGCGCTTTCCCGGTCCGGGAGTCAAAAAGTCTGCTGGTTACTGGGAATGTCGTTCAAGGCGTTTGCCGGTGCTGCACCGGATCGGCGAGGAACGACACCGCAATCAGGTCGTCGCCATCGATCCGGCCGTGACGATCTTCCATGATGGCCGCGACCTTTTGAAAGGTTTTCATTTCGGCATCCGTCACCCGCGCATCGCGCATCCGGGCCTGGAGATCGGCCAGGCGAACGCCCAAAGCAGGGGATGTCACAGCTTTGCTTATCATCTTCACTCGTCCTGATTGGAAACTGACATGGGCAACCCGCCGCCATGGCTGGCGGCGGGTTTGGGACAATTCCAAGTTCAGTCGTAGACCTTGACGATCTTGCGGGTGCCCGGATCCACCAGGACGGTGCGGTTGTCGACCACCACGTAGCGGTATTTGACGTCAGGGATCTCATGAAGCTCGACCGTGTCCGGCAACGCGCTACCAACATTCAGTTCCACGCCGGGAATCTTGACCGAAGCGAGGGGCTGCTTCTTCACATACTCGCGGATGACCGTGTCCTGTTCAGGCTGGATGACAACGTCCTGAGCGGCAACGGCGCCCACTCCGGCCAATAGCAACAGCGCCGCTGCGGCGCCCGTTAGGTGCATTTTCATACTGTTTCTCCTTGCGAGTCAGCATGACAAGATCGTCCAACGCTGACGGCAACTGAACTTGAGCCAACTGAAAATGTTCCTCAGATTGGGCTTCGGTCGGATGCTGTCTGCGACTTAAGTCTGGCCCGAGAGCGCATTGGTCTTACCGACGGGAACGGCTCTCTGTTCACGGCTGTTTGTCTCCCGGAATTCGGAGAAACAGATGGACAAAAGTGTTGGCCAAGCGCGCTGGTTGCTCGCACCGATTTTCGCGACAGCCGTTACCTTTCTGGTGATGGGAATAGTCCTTGGCTGACATGTCGTCGATCGGCGCAGCAACGTCCCTTCCTGCGCTGAGAGGGTTCGCAAGCCGCTTCGGCGCCTGGCGAACCCTCTATCTTCACCATACGCCGGCCTGCTCGTCGCTATCGTCCAGCAGTTGCTCGTTCAGTTTGCCGCTCTGCTATCGGGCCGTGTGTATCGATCGAGCCGGCGGCGAAGATAAGACACGTTGATCCGTCGGCTGCTCGCTGAAGTAAAGCGAACTGCCGAGAATGAGGAACACGATGCCCACCGCCGTCAATCCAACCATGAGCACGGCAATCGCCGTTCCTGGGCCATAGCCTGTCTTGATGATGGTGGATCGGTGGGCCATCGCGGCGTTCTCCAGATACCCGGCGGTGCCGAGTTCTGCGACAAACGACAAGCGAGGCCCGATGTTCCCTCGTTGGAAGCCTCAATCGGTCACTTTGGGCTTTTGCTTTTTCCTGTAGGACCAAGGTCTTATCTGCCGAGCGCAAAGGTCCAAGGGGCCTTGTTCAGTTCCGATAATGTCCCTTGGATGTTCCATTACTTTAGGTAAACCTGATAT
>NZ_RZPW01000893.1:0-2313 GCF_003998455.1 Mesorhizobium sp. M7A.F.Ca.CA.001.08.2.1
CGGTGCCGCCGGCGATCGCTTCCATGCCAAAGGCCATGGTGGCGGCACAGCCACGCTCGTCAAGCGCGGCCTCTTCGGTGATGTCGGCGGTCGGGATGTGCAGGGCAAGATCGAAAACCTTAAGCCCGAGATCGTAGGCAATGCAGATCTGGTTGATCGCGGCACCTCCGGCGGCGCAAAGTTCGACCGCGTTGGCGGTCGCCGCCACCGGCCGTGGCGAAATGCCGTGGCGCGTGACGCCGTGATTGCCGGCAAAGACCGCCATCAGCGGTCTTGTCACCGCGGGCGGAGCCCGCCCGCTCCAGGCGGCCAGCCAGGCGGCGATGTCCTCGATGCGGCCAAGCGAATTGCCCGGTTTGTCGGCCTTGGCAAACAGCGTGCGCACGCGGGTCTCGGCTGCCGTGTCGGCCGCCGGCAGATTGGCCAACAAGTTGCGAAAATCGTCGAAAGGCAGTGCGCTGGTCATCTTGTTATCGATCATTCCCTGGAGTTGGTAAGCGGCATAGCCGCCTTGCGGGGTTGGCACAACCTCTGGGATGATGGGCCTGCATTTGCCGCAAAGCCGGCCCCGCAGGCCGCAATCGCGAGGGCTTGCATTGGCTTTGCCGTTGCACCATGTGGAGGTGGAACAAGGGATTGCGGATGGAAGCCCAAGAGAAAGTCATGACGGCCATCGAATCCCCGTGCATCCTGGTCTGCTCGATCGACATGAAAACCGGCTTCTGTTTCGGGTGCGGCCGCACGCGCGAGGAAATCGGCGCTTGGATCGGGATGACGCCGGAAACGCGCCGCAGCGTCATGGCTGAATTGCCGGCCCGGCTGGAAACGGTCGAGCGCCGGCCGCGCCGGGAAACGCGCCGCACCCGCATGGCGCGCGAACGCGACGCGCTGTCGTGAGGTGCGGATGAGCCGGTTGTTCTGGATATTGATGGCCGCGATCGGGGTGGGAGCAGTCCTGCTCATGCTCAACGATTCCGCCGGCAGCACCCTCGGCGTGGAGAACAACGATTTCAGCCGGCTGATCTGGCTCGGCGCCTTTGGCGCCCTTATCGGCGCCGGCCTGCTTCGCTCGGGTAGGCCCCTGGGCGCCATGGCCCGCAACCTTGGCGCCTGGGCGGCCATCGCGCTCGCGCTGATCGCCGGTTACCAGTATCGCTATGAGCTGCAGGATGTCGCCAGCCGGGTGACCGCGGGCCTTGTTCCCGGCAGCCCGCTTGCGCTTGGCGTCGAAGACGGCCACGCCACGGTGACGCTCGACAAGGCGGACAACGGCCATTTCGAAGCGCGCATCCTGGTCAACGGCAACCCGGTCCGGGCCGTGGTGGATACCGGCGCGACCAGCACCGTGCTGACGTCCGAAGACGCACAAGCCGCCGGATTCAATCCAGCGGCGCTCAATTACACCATACCGGTTTCGACCGCCAACGGCATGGCACGCGCCGCGGCCGTGAAAACCGATCAGATTGCGATCGGCGGCATCACGCGCAGGGATATGTCGGTGATGATCGCCGCACCCGGCATGCTCAGCCAGAGCCTGCTCGGCATGAACTTCATCGGTTCATTGTCGGGTTTTGACGTGCGCGGCGACCGCATGATCCTCAGGGACTGATCCCGGAATCTCAAGCCGCTTCGGCTGCCGCTCCGCCGAGCTCGACGGCCGCGAAAGCCGCCTTCAGCACGTCCGGGCCGGCGCCGGGTTTTGTCGCGTCGGTGGACAGGATCTGCCGGTAGCGGCGCGCGCCGGACAAGCCATGGAACAGTCCGACCATGTGGCGGGTGACATGTCCAAGCCGCCCACCCTGCTCGATATGACGTGCCGCATAGTCCGCCATCGTATCGATCAGCGCGGCGAAATCGAACGGCTCGGACTGGACGCCGTAGAAAGCGGCATCGACGCCAGCCAGAATGCCGGGCGTGTGGTAAGCGGCGCGGCCAAGCATGGCGCCATCGACATGGTCGAGATGCGCCAACGCCTCTTCGATCGTCTGAATGCCGCCATTGATGCCAATGAATTCGTTAGGTTTTCTAGCCTTCAGCCGATAAACTCTGTTGTAGTCGAGCGGCGGGATGTCACGGTTTTCCTTGGGGCTCAGCCCTTCCAGCCACGCCTTGCGCGCATGCACCCACAATGCGTCGGCGCCGGCGTCGAAAACCCCATCCGCCAACGCATCGAGGGCCGGCTCCGGATCCTGTTCGTCGACGCCGATGCGGCATTTGACGGTCACGGGAATTGTCACCGCCGCCTTCATCGCCGCGACACACCCGGCAACGAGGTCCGGCACCTTCATCAGGCAGGCGCCGAACGTGCCCGAC
>NZ_RZPW01000894.1:0-2310 GCF_003998455.1 Mesorhizobium sp. M7A.F.Ca.CA.001.08.2.1
ATGTTAAGCAGTGTTTCGGCGCGGGGCAGGCGCGTCGAGGCGCCCGACAGCAGTTGCGACAGCGCCGAGCGGTCGATGCCGACCGCGGTTGCAAAGGCCGACTGGTTCAGGTCGGAGCGTGTCAAGAGCATTTTCAGTCGCTCGCGGAAGATCGTCGACAGGTCGCGCTTGTCCATGTCCGTGCTCCACCTGGATTGAGGAAAAATTTGCGCCGGAACCGCTCCGAGGGTGGCGTTAGGCGTAAATGAATCCCTAAGTCTGTTTACAATGTATAACATGTGCGGTCAAAAATGCGCAATCGCAACAGTTTGTGCACTTTGTCTCGTTGAGTGAAATCATTTCTCCTGACACAATGCTGTCAGGAATCAATTGGGATTCCGGCGACTGAGGGGCAGTGGTCGATAGCATGACGAGCAAGAGCATCAGGCGACACAGCGTACGGGCCATTGAGTGGCCAACCGTGGTACTCGCCTTCTTCTGCTACGCGACATGGCTCGCCACCGGTTTCCTGCTCTGGCCTTCCTATCCCGTCCTGGCGCTCGCCGTCCTCGCCTTCACCGCCGCATTGCAGTCGTCGATCATGCACGAAGTGCTGCACGGGCATCCGACGCGCAACGCGCGGGTCAACGAAGCCTTCGTGTTTCTGCCGATCGGTCTGGTCTGGCCGTTCCGCCGCTTCAAGACCATTCATCTGCGTCACCACGCCGACGAGCGGCTGACCGACCCGCTCGATGACCCGGAAAGCTATTATCAGGCGCTCTGGCAGCATGACGAGCTGCCGCCGACGATGAAATTCCTGCTCAAGATCAACAACACCATGGCAGGCCGCTTCGTGCTCGGCCCGTGGCTGTCCTGCGTCGGCTTCTTCATCGACGATGCCAAGCAGGTGATCGCCGGCGACAAGCCGATCCGCAAGGCCTGGCTGCTGCATGCGATCGGCCTGGCCGTCGTGCTGCCGATCGTTCAGTTCGGCTTCGGCATCCCGCTGTGGCTTTACATTCTGGTGCCGGTCTGGCTCGGCCAGTCGCTGATCTCGATCCGTACGTTCGCCGAGCATCAATGGTCGGAACATCCGGAAGGCCGTACGGTGATCGTCGAGCGCTCGCCGCTGTCGTTCCTGTTCCTCAACAACAATCTGCATTTCGTCCATCACAAGACCCCGACCGTGGCCTGGTACAAGCTGCCCAGGCTGTTTCGCGACCGCCGTGAGGAATGGCTGCGGATGAACAATGGCTATGCCTATCCGAATTATTTCGCGCTGGTCAAAGCCTATGCGTTCAAGGCGAAAGAGCCGATCGTGCACCCGGTGCTGCGGCGTGCGCCTGAGCCGGGCAGGGCCTTCAAGCCGCGCATCAGGGCGCGCAGCATCAGCGGGCTCGGCAGTGCGCCGGTTCCCGCCGAGCCGCCCAAGGAATAATTCCGGCCTACCCGGAATCCGTGTCGGCCAATTCTGATTGGACGCCGCGTTTTCGCGATCCTTTTTCCAGACATGATGATTTGATATCGGCATGAGTGAATTGGTTGCGGCGTTGCCGATGTATGATTGGCCCGAAGTGCGCGATGAGGTCGACGCGCAATGGGTGCTGCTGCGCGATGCGTTTCGGCAAAAGGGGATCGACGCGCCGGAAGCCATCGTGCGGCGCAATGGCGACCTGCCGCCGGTGCCGGGCGGAATTCGCGATGCTGCCGGTGCATTGATCGCACCCGATCCCGCGACATTGCCACCGGATGAACTCGATTTCCATAGATTGTGGCTGCATCCTTTGCTGCTGTTCGCGCAGACCTGCTGGGGGCCGATGGAACTTGGCCTGTCCAGGCATGTGCAGGTGGTCGGCCAGCCGAGCTATGACGCCTATGAAGGCGGGCAGGGCGAGCTCTATTCGAGCGCTCTGGTGATGCGGATAGGCGAGGGACCGGAAGTTCGATCGCCTGCGGATGGCAGCGCTCTCATCCCGCTCGATCTGATCCGCGGCAAGCGCTTCATCTTCAACAGCCTCGATTCCATGTCGGGCATCATTGCGCTGACGCGCGACCTGCAAGCGGCCGGCGAAGGCTTGGACATCTTTTCGTCGCGTAGCGAGAGCGGCGGTCACCGCGCTTCAATCGTCGCCATTGCCGAGGGCAGGGCCGATGTTGCAGCGATCGACTGCGAAAGCTGGGCGCTGGCGCAGCGCTTCGAGCCAGCAGCGCGGAAAGTCGCGATCGTCGGCTGGACCGGACGGCGCAAAGGCCTGCCGTTCATCACGGCGAGGGCAACAACGGAAAAGACAGTCAGGGCAATGCGAGAAGCGCTTGCCGGACTATCCGAGC
>NZ_RZPW01000895.1:0-2306 GCF_003998455.1 Mesorhizobium sp. M7A.F.Ca.CA.001.08.2.1
GTCTTGAGCCCAGGACGTGACCGCAGCGTCGACGGGCTTGTTGGCCATATCCGCCAATGCCGCGTCGAGCGATGCATCATCGGTGCCGACCGCGGCCGCAGCAGCAGCAGCGTTGTCGGCAGCGACCTCGGCCTGCAGAGCAGCTATCTTCCCAGGCAGGGCCGCCTGATCTTCGGGCGACATCGCGGCAATCTGATCGGGTGTCAGGGACGTCAGCGCATCCAGCTTAGCCTGTGCTGCGTCGGCGGCGGCCTGAGCGACCTTGGCTTTGGCGGACTGCGTCACGAATGCCTGAAGGGCGGCGAATTTCTTGCTCTTCGAGTTCATATAGGCATTGATGTTGCGCTGCAGTGAGTTCAGCCGGCCAAGCTTGGCGTGGATGTTCTTCTCCTTGGGAACCGACGAAACCTTTGTGGTTGTGTCGACCGTGGTGTCGTCCGCTTTGGCCTTGGCCCGGCCCGGGGCCGACGAAGATTTGCCGTGCGAAGCGCCGCTCTTGCCATTGCTGCCGTTGTGGCCGTTGCCGCCCCCATTGCCATTGCCGCCAGCATTGCTACCGCCGTTGCCGTGCCCGTTGCCTCCGGCATTGCCACCGCCACCGCCGTGCCCATTGCCGGCGAGCGCCGGAGATGCCAGGAGCGCCAATGCGGCAAGCGCCGCCAGCAGAGTTTTCCGGTTTGTCATGGTAATCTCCTCGGGAATCGTCGCCCTGGCCCGACCGCTAAGCGACCGTCCTATGAGGAATTGCTAATAGTGCAGAGTAAACTTTAGACAAATGCTGTCTCAATACGCGATCTGGCACCCGGCCAGAAACTTAACCGACTGATATCAAACACAAATTCACGCTCTTGGACGGCCATGGCACTGAAGTCCCATGCCGGCAGGACTATAGTCCTGCCGGCAAGCAGCGGCATGGGTGAAAGTCTTTGCGTGGTACATCGGACAAGCTTTGAAAACAGGGGAGTTGATAGCGAAAGCAAAAGGCTCAGCCGATACTTTCACCGCCGTCGATTACCAGCGCCTGGCCGGTCATGAAGGATGAACGGTCGGAGACAAGGAACAGGATCGCTTCGGCGATCTCATCGGCGCTGGCCCAGCGGCCCATCGGGATCTTGGTGCGGACATAGGTTTCGATCGCCCCGCGTCCGCCCATCTGGGCGATGAACGGTTCGTTGAACGGCGTGTCGACCCAGCCCGGACAGAGCGCGTTGACGCGCACATTGTGCCGGGCATAGTCGAGCGACATCTGCCGTGTCATCGCCACCACCGCATGTTTGGAGGTTGCGTAGGCGATCATCTCGCGGTCGTAGAACACGCCCGAATTGGAGGCGGTGTTGAGGATGACGCCGCCGCCTCGTGCGATCATCGATGGCATGACGATCCTGGCCGCCAGGAACTGCGCCCGCACATTGACCCGCCACGAGGCATCCATGCCGCCGACCTCCACTTCGGTCAGCGTGCCGCCGACCTGGATGCCGGCGTGATTGTGCAGGATGTCGATGCGCCCATGCCTGTCGAGCGTGCCGGCAATGAGCTGTTCGACCGCCGCATCATCAGCGACATCGGTCTTGATCGCCTCGGCCCGTCCACCCGCTGCCCGAATGTCCGAAGCCGTTGCTTCGCCGGCGGCCTGATCCCTGTCGGCGATGACGACCACCGCGCCTTCCCTGCCCATGATCATGGCGCCGGCGCGCCCGATGCCGGAGCCGGCGCCTGTCACCACGGCGATGCGGTCTTTGAGGATCATGATGCGGCTTTCAGTTCGACGGCTTGCGCTGGCGCAACTGCCATTGGGCAAGCACCACGAGCAGCACGGAAGCGACGAGCACGATCGTCGCGATGGCGTTGATCTCCGGCGTCACGCCGCGCCGGATCGACGCGAAGACATAGATCGGCAGCGTCGTCTGCGCGCCGGCGACGAAGAAGGCGATGATGAAATCGTCGAAGGAGAAGGTGAAGGCGAGCAGGAAGCCGGCAACGACCGCCGGCATGATCTGCGGCAGCACGATCGAGCGGAACGTCGTCAACGGCGTCGCGTAGAGATCGCTCGACGCCTCGACCAGATTGCGGTCGAGGCTGCCGAGCCGCGTGCCGACGATCATCGTCACCAGCGCCATCGAGAACAGCCCGTGCGCCGCGATGATCGAACCGTAGCCGAGCGCTAGCCGCGGCGGCTGGTCGTCGGGCCAGATCGAGGCGAGGAACGGATTGACGACGGTGAACAATTGGACGAGCGCGACCAGAGTCGAAATGCCGATGACGACGCCCGGAACGACGATCGCGGCGCCCAGAAGTGCGTCGAAGAC
>NZ_RZPW01000896.1:0-2303 GCF_003998455.1 Mesorhizobium sp. M7A.F.Ca.CA.001.08.2.1
TCTGCGGCTTCACCACCAACGGGCTGGTCGGCACGCATCTGATCGCGTTTTGCGGCGACATGGGCATTGGCGAGGTGCAGGCCGCCGGCCTGCTGTCGATGATGGGCATTTTCGATCTGATCGGCACGACATTGTCGGGCTGGCTCACCGACCGTTTCGACCCGCGCAAGCTGCTCGGCGTCTATTACGGCATCCGCGGCCTGTCGCTGATCTACCTGCCCTATTCCGGCTTCTCAGCGACCAGCCTGATCATCTTCGCCGTGCTCTACGGTCTCGACTGGATCGCCACCGTGCCGCCGACTCTGAGGCTCGCTAATGAGGCGTTCGGCGATCGCAGTGGGCCGATCGTGTTCGGCTGGATCGTCGCCGGCCACCAGATCGGTGCGGCGACCGCCGCCGCCTTCGGTGGCACCATGCGCGAGTTGCAGGGCAATTACGAACTGGCCTTCCTGATCGCCGGCATGACGGCAATAGCCGCTGCCTGTATCTCGCTGCTGATCAACACCAGCAAGCCGGCATTCGAGCCGGAGCCGCAGGCGGCGTAGGGAGAGGCGCTACCGGTCAAGCTGCGATCTCCCCCACACGGAGGAAGATCGGCAGCTTCGCCGTCCGCGCAAACGCCCACCCGCCTGTTGATCGTCAGAAAAACTTCATGATCCCGAGATGTCCCTGAAACATTGACGCTGGATTTTGGTGGCACCGTTCAAGCCATCCAGGAGACAGCCGTGAACAAGCTTTCGATGACTCGCCGTGCTTTCGTCACCTCCGCCAGCGCCGTTGGCCTGGCTGGCGTCTCGAGCCTGGCGCTGCCCTACTATTCGCGCGCCAGTCAGCGGCCGGCCTTCACCCATGGCGTCCAGTCCGGCGATGTCGACGCCACCAGCGGCATGGTGTGGACGCGCACCGATCGCCCGTCGCGCGTCATGTTCGAAGTGTCGTCGACGGAGAACTTCGCCACTGCGACACGCCTGGCGTCGCTCGATACGTCGCCGGCCAGCGACTACACCGTCAAGCGGCTGCTCACCGACCTCGCTTCGGACCAGGATATCTTCTATCGCATGACGGCAGCCGATCTCGCCGACATCAACGCCGTTTCCGAGCCGATCACCGGGCGCTTCAGGACGGCGCCGGCCTCGAAGCGCGACATCCGCTTTGCCTGGTCGGGCGACACCGCCGGCCAGGGCTGGGGCATCGATGAGACCGGCATGAAGACCTACGCCACGATCGGCAAGCACACGCCCGACTTCTTCCTTCATTCGGGCGACACCATCTATGCCGACGGCGCCATGAAGGACGAGGTCGACCTGCCCGGCGGCGGCAAGTGGAAGAACGTCGTGCTGATCGACGGCAAGCGCAAGGTTGCCGAGACGCTGGACGAATACCGGGACCAGTGGAAATACAACATGATGGACAGGAACGTGCTCGGTCTCAGCGCCATCTGCCCGACTTTCTACCAGTGGGATGACCATGAAGTCCTGAACAACTGGTCGGATTCGAAGGATCTCAGCGCCGACAGCCGCTATACGGAAAAATCCATCCACGTGCTGGCGGCCCGTGCGGCGCGGGCTTTCCACGAGATGACGACGATCCGCTACGAACCTTCCGAGCCCGGCCGCGTGTATCGCAAGATCGCCTACGGGCCGCTGCTCGACGTGTTCTTCCTCGACATGCGCTCCTATCGCGGCCCCAATGGTCCCGACATGCAGGATGAGATGACGCCGCAATCGCGCATGCTCGGCGAACAGCAGACGAAATGGCTGAAGCGCGAACTGGCGAATTCGAAGGCGACCTGGAAAATCATCGCCGCCGACATGCCGCTCGGCCTCGTCGTCTGGGACGACGGCACCAAGAAGGTTGGTGCCGAAGCAGTCAGCAATGGCGACAATGGCTTGCCAAAAGGGCGTGAGCTCGAGATCGCCGACCTGCTGCGCTTCATCAAGAATGCCGGCATCAGCAACACCGTCTGGCTCACCGCCGACGTGCATTACACGGCCGCGCATTATTACAACCCGGACAAGGCGCAGTTCCAGGATTTCAATCCGTTCTGGGAATTCGTTTCGGGTCCGATCCATGCCGGAACATTCGGGCCGAACGATTTCGACATGACGTTCGGTCCGGAGCTGAAGTTCATCAAGGCGCCGACCGCCGAACAGGGACAGAACCTGCCGCCCTCGGCAGGTCTGCAATTCTTCGGGCTGGTCGATATTTCAGGCGCCAGCGAGCAGATGACGGTGCGGCTGATGGATCGCGACGACAATGAACTCTACAAGGTGACGCTCGACCCGGTACGGTCGGCATAAGCG
>NZ_RZPW01000897.1:0-2302 GCF_003998455.1 Mesorhizobium sp. M7A.F.Ca.CA.001.08.2.1
CATCGGGATGGATGACGCCTGGCAAGCCGCCCGCACCATGCAGGATGGCGTCCGCCTCGCGGCAGGCCTGGAAGGTCGGCTCGGGAAAGCTCTGGCCGGTCTTCAGGAAATGCTCGGCTCCGGCCGGGTATTCGCTGAAGTGCAAGGGGCTGCCGGGACCGAGCGCTGCTTTCACCACTTGAACCGCTGCGGCGCAGACTTCCGGGCCGATGCCGTCGCCATGCACCACGGCGATTTCGTAGACAGGCTTCATCGCCAACTCCCAAATGGTCTAACGCTCAGATGCACTTGCCGCCATCGACGTTGAGGTCGACGCCGGTGATCATGCTGGCCTCGTCGGAGCACAGGAATGCCGCGGCGTTGCCCATGTCCGCCGGCGTAGACAGCCTGCCGATCGGAATGGTGGCGACGACGCGGGCGCGGTTCTCTTCGCCGGAGCCGATGAAAGTGGACAGAAGTGGCGTGTCGCCGGCAACCGGATTGATGGCGTTGACGCGGATGCCGAAGGGGGCGAGTTCCACGGCCATGGCCCGGGTGGCGGCAATCGCCCAGCCTTTGGAAGCATTGTACCAGGTCAAATTCGGGCGCGGCGAGACGCCGCCGGTGGAGGCGACGTTGAGGATGGCGCCCGATTTGATGGATTTGAAATGCGCAACGACCGCACGGGCGCCATTGTAGATGGATCGCATGTTGACGTTGGCGATCCGGTCGAACATCTCTTCGTTCATCGTCTCGAGCGCCAAGGGCGGCTGGGCCACGCCGGCATTGTTGACCAGTATGTCGAGACCGCTAAAGGCCGAGCGGGCCAGGTCTGCCGCCGCTTCGAAGCTTCCGAGTGTCGAGACGTCGCCAGTGATTGGCCGCACATTTTCGCCGACTTCGGCAGCAACGCGGGCCGCGGCGGCCTCATCACGGTCCATCAACACGACCAGCGCACCTTCGGTGACGAATTTCCTGACGATGCCTTCGCCAAATCCCGAACCGCCGCCCGTGACGATAGCGACCTTGCCAGCAAGTCTCATATCTGTTCCTCCGTTGCCGGCACCATCGGGGAAGTCGCGTGCATTGCACAGTCCGATTATCTGAACGCCCTTTTAGCTTTCCTTGTTTGAGGTCGACCGGCGTGGGAGTCATAGTCGCCACGGAATTGTGAGGAGGAAGAGATGACGCTGAATTTCGACCCGCGGGCGAAGGCCACGGCGCTCTACCATGGCGAATTCCGGCCGATGTTCGTCGGCGGCAAGTGGGTTCCGGCACAATCCGGCCAGGAGATGCAGGCGCTCAACCCGGCGACTGGCGAAGTGCTGGCCACGGTGCCGCGTGGCTCGGCGGCCGACATCGATGCGGCGGTGGACGCTGCGCGCGCGGCTTTCGAAGGGCCGTGGTCAAAATTCTCGCCCTACGAGCGGCAGTGCGTGCTTCTGCGCATCGCCGATCTCTTCGAGACCCATTGGGAAGAACTCAGCGTTTCCGACACTCTCGACATGGGACTGCCGATCACGCGCACGCTCGCCAACCGGCGGCGCGTCATCGGCATGCTGCGCTTTTATGCGGGCATGGCGACCGCGCTGCATGGCGAATCCATAGACAATTCGATCCCCGGCGAGATCGTCTCGTTCACAAGGCGCGAGCCGGTAGGCGTTGTCGGCGCGATCATCCCCTGGAACGCTCCGACCGCAGCGTCGATCTGGAAGATCGCGCCGGCGCTCGCCACCGGCTGCACCATCGTGCTGAAGCCCTCGGAGGATGCTTCGTTGACGCCGCTGCTGATCGCCAGGCTGATGCAGGAGGCCGGCGTTCCCGACGGCGTCGTCAACGTCGTCACCGGCACCGGGACAGAGGCCGGCGCGCGGCTCGCTGAACATCCCGACGTCAACAAGATCGTCTTCACCGGCTCGACGCTGACCGGCCAGGCCATCGCGCGGGCGGGCGTGACCAACCTCAAGCGCGTTTCCCTGGAGCTCGGCGGCAAATCGCCGATCATCGTCTGCCGCGATGCCGACATTGACAAGGCGGTTCCTGTCGCCGCGATGGCTGTGTTCGTGCATTCGGGCCAGATCTGCATCGCCGGTTCGCGGCTTTTCGTGGCCCGCGAAATCCATGACGAATTCGTGCGCCGGGTCGCCGAGTTTGCCGGCAGGCTTCGCATCGGCCATGGCATCGAGGCGGAAACCGAAATCGGCCCGCTCATCAATGCCAGGCAGGCCGGCAAGGTGGTGGGCTATATCAAGGCCGGCCTGCCTGGCATTGATGAGCGGGCCGATTTCGGTTTCCGCCTCGATGCCATGGCCGATGCGAAGCC
>NZ_RZPW01000898.1:0-2299 GCF_003998455.1 Mesorhizobium sp. M7A.F.Ca.CA.001.08.2.1
TTGCGGTCCTTTGCGGACAATTTGTCTTCGTCACGGAAGGCGGTTGTGGTCGTCTTGGTGCCGAGCAGATAGTCAGCGGTGACCTTCAAGGCCTTTGCGAGCGCGCGGACGTTATCGAAGGATGGCTTGCGCCTGCCGGCCTCGAAGTGGGCTATGGCCGAAGGCTGCATGCCAGCTTCACGGGCAAGCTCTGATTGGCTCAGTTCTCTTTTCTCACGGATGTCACGCAGGCGGGCGGCGAAGGTGGATGGGATGCTTGACTCTATCATGACAGATCGTATAGACTTCCTTACCTAGATCGTCAGCCCCTAAAGGGACTTTTTTTGGGCTCGGCCTATGACAGAGCGTACAGAATCGTATTACCATTTGCGAATCAGGTCAAGGAAAGAAGGAGAGTAGCATGGCTGGTAAAAATCAGCACGTCGTCCCCCATGACAATGCATGGGCTGTCCGGGGGGCCGGAAACCAACGGGTAACATCCACCCACAGCACCCAGGCGGACGCCGAACGCGCAGCGCGTGAGATCGCAATCAACCAGAAAAGCGAAGTCGTTATCCACCGCCCCAACGGCGAAATTCGCGACGGCAATTCGTACGGGAATGACCCGTATCCGCCGAAGGGATGACAATGCCGACGCTGGATGAGAAAACTTCGGAGCCGATCCGCCGGATATTGTGTATCGACGGTGGCGGTATCATGGGGACTCAACCAGCGTCGTTCCTGGCTACGCTGGAAGAAGATATCGGCCGACCAATCGGCGAGTATTTTGATCTCATTGCCGGCACTTCGACCGGTGGCATTCTGGCAATCGGTCTTGCGTTGGGACTGCCGGCAAAGCGGCTCCTCGATCTCTACGTTCATCGTGGTCCCCATATCTTCGGGCAGGCCGGCGGCTCCATCTGGACCCGCATCGGTGACCTGTTGAGAGAGGTTCGCCACGTCGCCGCGCCAAAGCATGATGCGGAATTGCTGCGCGCCGAGCTAGACGGTGTGCTTGAGGGCAAGCGCATTGGCGATGCCAAGACGCGGCTCTTGGTCCCGGCATGGGATGCCGACCTGCGCAGTGTCTATATCTACAAGACGGCGCATCATCGCCGATTGAAAACGGACTACAAGAAGTCTGCCCTCGATGCGGCGATGGCCACGGCGGCGGCGCCCACGTATTTCAAGCGGCATCGTACTGCAGACGATGTCGGCCTGCTTGACGGCGGCACGTGGTGCAACAACCCGATCGCAATGGCAGTCGTTGAAGCCATCACCTTATTGGGTTGGCCTTCGACCAGCCTGCGGGTTCTCAGCCTTGGCTGTGTGAATGAAGTTTACATGATCGGAGAGGCGCCCGGCTGGGGCGTCCTTGGTTCTGATGTCATCCGTTTGTTTATGGACGGTCAATCCCGCAGTGCCATGGGGATGGCAAAGTTGCTCACGGGTCACGAATATGAGCGCGAGGCGCTGTTTCGATTCTGCCCGGATGTGCCGAAGAAGTTCTTCAAGCTCGATGACACCCGGAAAATTACTCAGTTGAAGGGGATGGGCGCGGCAGCGGCTCGCCGCGACCGGGCGCGCATCGAACCTGTGTTTCTGACGGAACCGGCAGAGCCGTTTGTGCCATGCTACCAACTGAGCGAGGTGATGAAATGAACGAACTTGCCAGAAGCCTCGTGCCGCAGAATGTCTTGCTGCGCAAATCCGAGGTCTATTCGATATTGGACGAGATCTGTCAGGATCTCGAACTGACCACCGCGCAAATGGAGGCCGCCAAAGCGAGCTATGAGGCGGTCGCAGATTGGCTGTCCTCGTCGGACAATGCCATTTTGCAGCACATCGATGTTTACCCACATGGATCGGCGGGGCTTGGCACCTCTGTGAAGCCGCTCGGCCGCGAGGACTTCGATGTTGATGTTATCTGCCTCGTTTTCCGATTTGCGTCGGTGCGCCCACCTGCTGAGTTGAAGAAGATCGTTGGCGACCGGCTCGCGAAAATGCACGCTATGCAGCTATGCTTGAGGAGAAAAAGCGGTGTTGGCGCCTGAACTACGCGCGCGAATTCCACTTGGATGTTTCGCCTACAATTGTGAACCCTGGCTGCAGCAACGGCGGCGAGTTGGTGCCGGACAAAAGCCTGAGTGAATTCAAGCCCACAAACCCGAAAGGATATCGGGCACTGTTCGAGGAACGCGCGTCGATGCAGCCCCGCCTCAAGGTTCGCAAAGCCATCGCATCTGACAGGCAGGCGAACATCGAGCCCTTCCCCGTTCACATGAGGGCCAAGGGCATTTTACGCCGCACGGTTCAGCTG
>NZ_RZPW01000899.1:0-2298 GCF_003998455.1 Mesorhizobium sp. M7A.F.Ca.CA.001.08.2.1
TTGGTGACGTAGTCGTCGGCGCCGGCATCGATGCCGGAAACCTTGTCGCTCCAGCGGTCGCGCGCCGTCAGGATCAGCACCGGCATCTTGCGGCCGCCGCGTCGCCAGCGCTCGACCACGCTGATGCCGTCCATCTGCGGCAGGCCGATATCGAGCACGACCGCGTCATAGGGCTCGGTGTCGCCGAGGAAATGGCCTTCCTCGCCGTCGAAGGCGCGGTCGACGACATAGCCGGCATCGACCAGCGCATCCGATATCTGCCGATTGAGATCCTTGTCATCTTCGACGACCAGTACACGCATGCGGAGTTCGATACCTGTTGAAGAGCTTTGTCGGATGGAAGAGCTTTGTCGGATGGAAAACTGGGGCAGATATAGGCCGATTCCGGCGGCCTGGGAAACGTGGCCTAAGGTTGATTGGATCAGTTCAGCGGAACGACGATCTCGGAACGGCGCGGACGTTGTCCGTCCTTGCCCGGAACGAGCACGACGATGACACAGACAGGCTGACCGCCGCGCGTCGATTGCGAGGCCTTGGCCAGCGTTCCGCCATTCTGCTCGGCCACCTGTTGGCCGATGGCGTAGCAATCGGATGCCGCCAGTACGATCGGACTGGCCAGGTCGGGCGGCGCGATGACCGGCATCGCCATCGCCTGCGACGCAAACAGCCCGGCAGCACAAAGCGCCAGTGTCGCGGTTCGGAAGTGGGAGCGAAGCGTTTTCATGACCGGCGTTGTAACGCATCGGTGCTGAACGTGAAATGAACGGTGAACGCCGCTGAAAACATCCTCGCCACACCCCTGCAACGCGAGACAGTCAACCTGGGATTTCGCCGCCTCGAACAGGCGAAATCCCGCGAAAGTCCAGTCTAGACTCCGTTTTGACCATATTGAAAGCGCATCAGGCATTTTCCTGCGTCATCGCGCGAAAACGCAGCAGCCCGTGATGCACGAGCAGATCCTCGTCATGGCGGGCTTCGGCAAATTCCAGCGACAGTCGTGTCTGGCCGCGAGGGCCGATCACCAATGCTGCGTCGGCAAGGCGCGCCTGGATGGCGGCCATGATGGCTAGCGTTTCGGCATCCCCATGGGCTTTCGACCAGACATGCAGCGTAATCAACTGATCGTCGGTGTTCTGGACGCCCGTGTCCCAGTCGAAGGCACTGGTCTGGCCGCAAGTCACGTGGGGAAAGGCGGCATTGTCGGCTGGCTGTTCAAGCAATCCGGCGCCACCCAGCAGCGCCGACAGCGATGCGTCGCTTCTCAATCTCTGGAACAATGCCTGCTGCAAATCGCCGGACGCGGTCATTTGTCGTTTCCCCTCGTCTGCCAGGCCTCGAGCCGGCCTTTTGCGCTACCGGCAATTCGCGCGCAACGTAGCCGCACCGACAATCCTGCGCCAGATCACATGGGTCGTCTCGTCCGGATCATGAACGCCAGCGATTTCTAGAATACCACCCTGCTATGAACAGATTGGCAAGCCCGCCACCCTTGTAGACCGATCTGATCACCCCCGATCCGGATATTGCTGGAGCGCTCGCCGGCAAAGAGCCAGCAGGGCCATTTCGGAATTCCTCGGACCAAGGATCGAAATTCCGAACGGCAGTCCCTCCACCTCCGCGATCGGCATCGAAATCTGCGGCAGACCACTCAGCCCAGCCGTACAAAGCATCGAAATCGACCGGCTGCGATAGGCCTCCAGAGCCTCTCCCGCCATGCCCAGCGGCAAGGCGACCGAAGGGGCGGTCGGGAAAACCAGTGCGGTTCCTGAGCCAGCCAATGACGACAAGTGTTCCCGTACGACGGCTTTCCCGGCAAGAGCGGTTTCGTAGTCGGAGATCGGCACCCGCTCGGCCCAGTCGAAGCGCTGCCGCACTCCCTCGCCGAGGACCGGTCGGTGCTCGGTGATCCAGGCGCCGTGGTCGGCCCAGGCTTCGTAGGCCTGGATAGCGCGAAAGATTGGCCGCCAGGCATCGAAGCCATCCGGTGCGACCCGGACCTCACCGGCGATGTCGATGATCCGAAACAGCCGCTCGAGCACGTCTTCGAAGACGCGGCGCTCCAAGTGACCCAGCACGTAGCTGGCGATGTCCGTGGCGACGACGAGGCGGGTGATTGGCGGCGGAATGGTGTCCTCCGGCAGCAGCAGCCGGGCCACGGCCTCGTAGACACCGACGTCGCGCGCGAACCAGCCGACGGGGTCGAAGCTGCGCGCCAGCGGCTGCAGCCCAACCGTGTCGATGCGGCCATGCGTCGGCCGCAGGCCGATCAGCCCGCAATAGGAGGCTGGCAGCCTGATC
>NZ_RZPW01000089.1:0-12636 GCF_003998455.1 Mesorhizobium sp. M7A.F.Ca.CA.001.08.2.1
CCGCCCGCCATCTCGGCATACCCGTGCTGCTCGACGGCTTCGTCTGCACCGCCGCCGCAGCCCCGCTGGCAAAGCTGCATCCAACCGGCCTCGCCCACACCATCGCAGCCCATGTCTCCGCTGAGTCAGGCCATCGCGGCCTGCTCGAAGCGCTCGGCCTGCCGCCGCTGCTCGATCTCGGCATGCGGCTCGGCGAAGGCTCCGGCGCCTGCCTCGCCGTCAACATCGTCCGCTCGGCGCTGGAGTGCCATGCCCGCATGGCGAGTTTTGCAGAGGCTGGCGTTTCGGAGAAGTAATTATTCATTCCCCGTATCGGCCGACAAAGATGCCGTTGTCACGACAAAGGAGGCATCTTACCGTAACGGCGATTCTCAAATAGATTTTTGTGGATGAAGAAATTTCATCCTGCCGCAGCTGCGGTGTTATCGCCGGGGCGGTCGCTGTTGTGTTCCGTCACAGCAGCTATTCAAGTCATGGCCCGATCGACACCGGCATTTTCGTTGTCTTCCTGGTCTTCTTCTGGTGGCCCATCAGCGATTTCTCCGGGGGAAAAGACGGAATTGGCGCCAGCGATGCTGCAGCCGGGGAAAAGAGCCTTGCTTTTCGATTCGGCCGGTTTCTGACCCGCATTTTCCAACGCGGCTGAATCGCCACAAGATCCGGATAGCGCGGTTAAAGAATCACAGTCAGACAGCCTTGCCCGAGATGCGCCAAACGCGTCTCGCTTTCAGGGTCTTTCCACCAACTCTTCTAGGAATTTGGTGGGTGCGCACAGGATTGAACTGTGGACCCGCTGATTAAGAGTCAGCTGCTCTACCAACTGAGCTACGCACCCACTCGGCCGGCAAAAACCGGCGTTGGCGGGCATATAGCCGCCACCATCGGTCCTGTCCAGCCCTGCCGGAATCATTTCCCGACAAATCGACCGAGCATGCGTTCGATCAGACGAAAAGCCTGCCTTCCGCCACCTTGATTGCGTTGCCGCCGATGCGCGCCGAGGCCAGTTTTCCGCCTTGCACGGTCAGTTCGAGGCGGATGCGCGATGGCCGGCCCATCTCCAGCCCCTGCTCGATCCACAGCTGTGAAATGCCATCGGTCGGCGCGTCGAAATGCATGATGGCGCCGGCAAAGGCGGCTGCCGCCGAGCCGGTCGCCGGATCCTCATAGGAAGGCGTGCCAGGCACGATCATGCGCACATGGAAGGCGCTTTCGTGGTTCACCGTCTCGCGGCAGTAGACATAGGGGCTGGCGAAGGCCCATTCGCTCTTGCGCGGCGCCAGTTCCGACCAGGCCTGGTTGTCCAGCCGGATGCGACCCGCCGCCTCGAGATTGGCAACCGGGATGGTGACATAGGGCACGCCCGCCGACCAGAATGCGACGCGGTGATTCTCGAAGCCGATCTCATGCGGCGTCAACCCAAGCGCGGCACCGATCGCCTCCGGATCGGCATCGAGCTTCAGCGGCTCCGGCAGCTTCGCCAGATCGAACTCGGCAAAAGTGTTGCCGTCATGCTTGCTGACGGCGCACCGCACCGGACCGATGTTTTCCTCCAGCACGAAGATGCCGGCGCCGCCCTCCTCCGCAAGTTCGGCCAGCGCGATCGCGGCGCCGACCGTCGGATGGCCGGCGAACGGCATTTCATAGTCGGGCGTGAAGATGCGGATGCGGTTTTTGTGCTTGGGATTGTCCGGCGGCAGGACGAACACCGATTCGGACAGGTTGAATTCGCGCGCGATGGCCTGCATCGCGGCCGTGTCCAATCCCTTGCTGTCCAGCACGACGGCCAAAGGATTGCCGGCCAGTCGCTCGGTCGTAAACACATCGTAAAGCAAGTAATTCCGGGTTTTCATTCCTGCCTCAATCCCAACATGGGCGAAATTTAATTTGATATTTGAACCGGTAAGCCTGATCTGTGCACAGATAGGGACATTGCGCATTATAGGGGTCCAGCGTGGACCAGATTGTCAATCTGCCAAAGACGGAATCGGATTCCGCCATCGAGACGGCGCTTGGGCTCGACCAGACAGGCCGGCGCAGATCGCGCCGTCGTGGGTGGCTCTATGCGTTGCTGGCGCTGATCGTGCTCGTCGCCGGGCTTGGCGTCTATCAATGGTATGCCGGCTCGCCGGCCAGGATTGACTACACCACCGTGCCTGCCGCCAAGGCCGACCTCACCGTCGCGGTGTCGGCGACCGGCACGCTGCAGCCACTCACCCAGGTCGATATTTCAAGCGAACTGTCCGGCATCATCCGCTCGGTCTCGGCCGAGGAGAACCAGCAGGTCAAGAAGGGTGACGTGCTGGCGACACTCGACACGGTGAAACTCGAAGTCCAGATCGAGCGTGCCGAAGCTTCGGCCAAGGCCGCCGCCGCCAATGTCGAGGACGCCACGGTTACGCTGGCGGAAAACGAGAAGGCGCTGGTGCGCGCCGCCGAACTGACCAGGCGCGGCATGGCGACCGACCAGTCGCTTGAAGCGGCAACCGCCACGCGCGACCGTTCCAAGGCAGCTCTCGACAGTGCGCAGGCCAACCTCGCCATCGCCCAGGCCGACCTCAAGGCGCAGCAGACCGACCTTGCCAAGAGCACCATCTATGCGCCGATCGACGGCATCGTTTTGACGCGCTCGGTCGATCCCGGCCAGACGGTCGCCTCCTCGCTGCAGGCGCCGGTGCTGTTCATCATCGCCGCCGATCTCAGGAACATGGAACTGGTGGCGGCGGTCGACGAGGCCGACATCGGTGCGGTCAAATCCGGCCAGCATGCCCGCTTCACCGTCGATGCCTTCCCCGAGCGGCCGTTCGATGCCGAGATCCGCGACATCTCCTATGCCTCGGTCACCACCGACGGCGTCGTCACCTACAATGCGCGGCTCGAGGTCGACAACAACGAGCTGCTGCTGCGGCCCGGCATGACCGCCACCGTTTCGGTCGTCACCAAGCAGGCCAAGGACGTGCTCACCGTGCCGGCCACCGCGTTCCGCTTTCGTCCTGCCCAGCAGGCCGCACGCGGCTGGAGCCTCAGCGACCTGTTCACCGGCCGCATGGGCCGCCCCGGCGGCAACCGCCAGCGCCAGGCCGCGACAGCGCCCACCGACGGCTCGCGCACGCTCTACGTGCTGGAGAACGGGCGTCCGCACCCGGTCAACGTCAAGATCGGCTCCACCGACGGCGAACTGACCGAGATCATTTCGGGCCTCGACGAAGGCGCACAGGTCATCACCGCGTCGCAGCAGCGGAGCTGATGCCGTGGCCGCCGGTGCTGCCCTCATCACCTTCGACAAGGTCTGGAAGAGCTATGGCCAGGGCGAGGCCAAGGTGCATGCGCTGGCCGGCGTCGATCTTGCCATCCGGCGTGGCGAATTCGTCGCCATCATGGGGCCGTCCGGTTCCGGCAAGTCGACGGCGATGAACATCATCGGCTGCCTCGACACGCCGACGGCCGGAACCTATTCCTTCATGGGCATCGACGCCGGCCGCCTCGACCGCAACCGCCGCGCCATGCTGCGCAACCTCTATGTCGGCTTCGTCTTCCAGGGTTACAATCTGCTGGCCCGCACCACGGCGGCCGAAAATGTCGAACTGCCGCTGATCTATCGCGGCGTGGCCGCCCGCGAGCGCCGCGACCTTGCCATGCAGGCCCTGGCGGAGGTCGGCCTTGTCGGCCGCGAGCACCACACGCCGGCCGAACTGTCCGGCGGCCAGCAGCAGCGCGTGGCGATCGCGCGCGCCATCGTCACGCGCCCGACGCTGCTCGTCGCCGACGAGCCGACCGGCAACCTCGACACCGCCCGCACGCACGAGATCATGGAGTTGCTGACGCGGCTCAACAAGGAGCTTGGCCTAACCATCGCCATGGTCACCCACGAGGCCGACGTCGCCGACTATGCCGAACGCACCATCCGCTTCCTCGACGGCCACGTCGCCTCCGATTCCAGGAAGCTGGAGATCGCACAACCATGATCTGGGAAACCGTCCGCCTGTCGCTGCGCTCGATCCGCCGCAACGTGCTGCGCTCGTTCCTGACCTTGCTCGGCATCGTCATCGGCGTTGCCGCCGTCATTGCCATGCTCACCATCGGCTCGGGCACCACGCAGAAGGTCAAGGCCGACATCTCCAAGCTCGGCAGCAATCTGCTGGTCGTCCGCTCCGGTCGCCCGGCCGGTCCCGGTGGCCCGGGCGGGCTCGACCAGGCGGTGCGTCCGCTGGCCGAAAAGGAGCTGGCGGCGCTGGTTGCGCATCTGACTGGCGCCCGCGCCATTTCGCCGGCTTCGCAAAAGCAGGTCCGGGTCATCTTCGGCACCGAGAGCCTGACCTCGGGCGTCACCGGCACCGACAGCGCCTATCTCGATGCGCGCGACTGGAAACTGGTGTCGGGCCGCCCGTTCAGCGATTCCGAAACCCGCTCGGGCACCGGCGTGTGCCTGATCGGCGAGACGGTGCGCCAACAATTCTTCGGCGCTGGCGATCCCGAGGGCGAGATCATCCGCGTCAACCGCACCTCCTGCAAGATCATCGGCCTGCTCGAGCCCAAGGGCTATACCGGCTTCGGTCAGGATCAGGACAATGTCGTGCTGATGCCGCTGCACGCCTACCAGCGCCGCATCGCCGGCAACCGCGACATCGACAACATCTACATCGCCGCCGATGACCGCACGCCGACCAGCGAGCTGCAGCCGCGCGTCGAGGACATTCTGCGCGACGCCAGACGCATCACGCCCGATCGTGAAAGCGATTTCGCCATCCGCGACATGACCCAGATCGCCGACGCCATGGCCAGCGCCACCACCACCATGACCGGCATGCTGGGCGCCGTCGCCGGCGTCAGCCTGCTGGTCGGCGGCATCGGCATCATGAACATCATGCTGGTGTCGGTCACCGAACGCACCCGCGAGATCGGCATCAGGCTCGCCATCGGCGCGCATGAAAAGCACATCCTGATCCAGTTCCTGGTCGAGGCCACGGTGCTGTCGCTGCTCGGCGGCATCATCGGCATCCTGATCGGGCTGGCGCTGGCCGGCCTCGCCGCGGTGACGCTGACCATCCCGTTCGCGCCGAGCCCGGCGGTGATCCTGCTCGCCGTCGGCTTTTCCGCGCTCATCGGCATGGTGTTCGGCTTCTTCCCGGCGCTGCGCGGCGCCAGGCTCGATCCGATCGACGCGCTTAGGCACGAATAGGGCAACCCGGCCGGAACGCGGCCAGCGCTCAGACCGGTTTTGCACAGCCTTAGACGTTTCCACCCTACCCGCCACTGTCGCCGCGCCGTTCATGATGCTAGGGCAATTCACCCTTGGGTGGAGGAATAGCCGATGAGCAAGAAGGCACGACTGATCCTGACGATGGTCGTCATCGAGGCCTTCCTTGCAGGCATCTGGTGGTATCTCGCCCGCTTCGGCATGGCCAATCCCGATCGCGTCACAGCCGATTTTCAGGCAGTCGTCGGCCAGACCATGGGAATGGCGATGGGCGGTTTGCTGGGCATCGGCTTCATCCTGTTCCTCGTCGCCGCCCGCAACGATCGCAACGCGGCACAGAACAAGACGCGCCCTTAACTCCCGTTTGCGAAATGCCACTCGATCAGCGGCTTCATGTGCGGTGACAGGCCGACCGGCAGGTCGGCGGCATGGCGGATGATCACTGGCCCGTCGATCTCCGGCTCGGTTTCGGTGGCGACGAAGGCTGAGATGCGCTGGGCGATCTCGTCTGCGGGCGCCGCCGCGTGGTAGCGGCGGAAGATCACCGTGCCGCTGTTGGTCGACATGGCGTGGTAGCGCTTGCCGCGATGAGCCCCTGACAGGTCGAGGCCGGTTTCCTCGCGCACTTCGCGGATCATGTTGAAATCGACATCGACCAGGCCATCGCGAAAATCGACCGGCTCGAATGAGCCGGCGGCAAAATAGACGCGGCCGGCGTTGACCGTGTGCGGACCCATGCGGATCGCCACCAGCGCATTGTCGGCAGCCACCAGCATGGCATGGGCATAGGCATGCTCGGCGCCCGAATTCTCGCGCCGCTTCCGCCACAGCATGAAAGTCGAATAGTTGACCGCATGGCAGCGGCCGGCGAGACGGTTGTCGCGGTAGGCAAGCTGCGACAGCAGCACCACCATGCCGTCGAACAGCGCCGGATTGGCAGCGATTTCGTGCTGCCAGTTCTCGGCGATCGCCTCTGCATTGTCCCTTGCGAACGGGTGCGGACCGGGATCGAGCCGGACGTCGATGGCGTCGACCGGCAGGATGACGTTGCGTGGCAGGTCGAAACTCATGCGTCAGGTCATGTCCAGCGTGATCGCCACCGGGCAATGGTCCGACGCCTTCGGCCGGTCCCAGCCGGCACGCGGAAACCGCTCCACTTCCTGCCCCGGCGGAAAGATGGTGCGCCAGGGCTGGCCGTTGCGGATGATGTCGGGAACAGCCGTCGCGTTGCTGGCGGCGAGCCCCTTCGACAGCAGGATGTAGTCGAGCTGGCACAGATGCCGCTCTTCCGGTCCGCGCGTGTGGTAGAAACTCCAGCGGTTCATCTCCGGCCGCCGCTCGACGACGTTTTCGCAGAAGCCGCCGGCCGTCAGCACGTTGATGCAGGACAGGGCTTCGTCGACGACCTCGAAGCGATAGCCGTCGATCGCATCGCCGGCCACCTTCACACGCTGGCGGTAATCGTTCATATCGCCGCAGATTGCCCAGCGTTTGTCGGCGGCATAGTCCTTGCCGAAGCGCTCCTCGATGATGCGCCGCACGGCCTGCGCCTCCGCGATGCGCACCGGCATCGTCGCCTCGCGCCCGTCGAGCCCGTTGCGCGGCGAACCCATCGACTTGAAATGCACGAGATAGAGCGTCAGCGGCACGCCGCCCACGGTGACGTCGATCTCCAGGCAGTCGCGCCGGAAAATGCGCTCATTGGCCTGATTGCCCAGTGCCTCGAGTTCCGGCGTGTGCAGCCCGAACTGCTCGTAGGTGACATAGGCGTGGCTGGTCATGCGCACGAATTCGATCGGCTGGCCCTGGGCGGTCTCATTGCGCATCATCACGGCAACGTCGATGCCCCGTGAATCATTGCCCGATGTGGTGTATTTCTGCCGGTAGCCCTGCCCCACCATCTTGAACAGATAGCCATATTCGAAGGCCTTCAGCGCCTCGATGTTGTCGACCTCCTGCATGCAGATGATGTCGGCCCGGGTGGCAGCGATTGCCAGCGCCGTCAGCTGGCGCGTGTCGTCGGATTGGGCGATGGCGCGGGCCTGCTCCAGCATCCTGTATTCCGCCTCGCTCTGGATATCGAACAGCGCCAGCGTTCGATCCTCGTTGAGCTGGTTGCGATAGCCGGAATAATCGAACCTGTTCATCAGGTTCTCGACATTGAAGGTGGCAAGGCGCAGCGACATGCCATGACCTTTGCCCGCAAGTGCTTCGGAAAACAAGCGCGCAGGACCACCATCTGAGATCGATTGGTCCTGGGTGCGTTCGCGTCATGGTTGACGGAACCTTTCCGTTCATCCGCCGTTCAGATGCAAACATCCATTGTTGCCCCATTCCTCGGGTGGGCGTGGGGCCTGTAACTCTTGGAGAGTGCAATGAATTCGCTCTTTTCTTCCACGGTCAAATCGGGGCTGATAGCCCTGGGTATCCTCTCCGGCGTCACGGCGCCGTCCGCCGCCGGCCCGATCATGCAGCCGGACCTGTCGATTCCCACCAGCACCGCGGCGCCGAATATCACGCCGGTCCGCGACAGCTGGGCGGGCGGCAACAACAACCGTCAGTTCAACAACGACAATTGGAGATGGCGCCGGTCGGGCAATTGGGACGGCGGCCGTCGGCACTGGCACGGCGGCGGCGGTCACTGGAATGGTGGAGACAACTGGCGTTGGCGCCATGGTCGCCATCACTATCGCGGCGGCCGTTACTACGATGATGGCGCGAGTGCCGCGATCCTGGGCCTTGGCCTGGGGCTTGGCCTCGGCAGCATGTACAACAACTACGACTACTATGACCGGCCGGCGCCGCGCCGCTACTACCGCGCGGGACGGCTTTCGAGCGCCCATGTCCAATGGTGCTACAACCGCTACCGGTCGTACCGGGCCTATGACAACACGTTCCAGCCCTACAACGGCCCGCGCCAGCAGTGCTACTCACCCTATTGATGGGCTGGCCCTGTAGCTGAGCTGACCGACAGAATGAAAAAACGGCGCCACGTGGCGCCGTTTCTTGTTCATGGAAGCTGCTATTTTCGAGCGCTTGTGGATTTCGCTCAGTTCTTCGCCTTGTCGACCAGCTTGTTTTTGGAAATCCACGGCATCATCGCGCGCAGCTTGGCGCCGACTTCCTCGATCTGGTGGCTGTCATTGTTGCGGCGGATGCCCTTGAAGCGGGACATGCCGGCGCGGTACTCCTGCATCCACTCCGAGGTGAATTTGCCGGTCTGGATGTCCTTCAGCACGCGCTTCATCTCGGCCTTGGTCTCGGCGGTGATGATGCGCGGACCCGAGACATATTCGCCCCATTCGGCGGTGTTCGAAATCGAGTAGTTCATGTTGGCGATGCCGCCTTCATAGATCAGGTCGACGATCAGCTTGACCTCGTGGAGGCACTCGAAATAGGCCATCTCAGGCGCGTAGCCGGCTTCCACCAGCGTCTCGAAGCCGGCCCGGATCAGCTCGACCAGGCCGCCGCACAGCACGACCTGCTCGCCGAACAGATCGGTCTCGCATTCCTCGCGGAAATTGGTCTCGATGATACCCGAACGGCCGCCGCCGACGCCGCAGGCGTAGGACAGTGCCAGGTCGAGCGCATTGCCCGAGGCATCCTGGTTGACGGCGACCAGGCACGGCACGCCGCCGCCCTTCTGGTATTCGCCGCGCACCGTGTGGCCGGGACCCTTCGGCGCGATCATGACGACGTCGACCGTCGACTTCGGCTCGATCAGGCCGAAATGCACGTTGAGGCCGTGCGCGAAGGCGATCGCGGCACCATCGCGGATGTTCGGCGCGATCTCGTTCTTGTAGATGTCGGCCTGCAGTTCGTCCGGCGTTGCCATCATCATCAGGTCGGCCCATTTGGCCGCGTCCGCCACGCTCATCACCTTGAGACCGTCGGCCTCGACCTTCTTGGCGGTTGCCGAGCCGGCCTTGAGGCCGATGGCGATCTCCTTGGCGCCGGAATCCTTGAGGTTGAGCGCATGCGCCCTGCCCTGGCTGCCATAGCCGATGATGGCGACCTTCTTGCCCTTGATCAGATTGAGATCGGCATCACGATCGTAATAGACACGCATTTTGTCTTCCTTCCCGTTTATAAATCAGAGCATGATGCCGAAAAGTGTGAAGCGGTTTTCGGACGACATCATGCTCTATCTTCTTGATTTAGAGACGGATTCAGATTTCAGGTCGACTTGACCTGAAATCATCCGGCTCTAGGGCCTTGCGGCCGGTTTTTGCTCCATGAAGAGCGAGAAACTGCTGCGTCGCCCGCGCGGCATCGCCGCCGATCGCCGCCTCAGTCAATTCCAGCCGGTCGCCGAGCAGCAGACGGATCTGCACATCGCGGGCGACCAGCCCGAAAAAGGTGCGGAACGCCGTCTCGGCATCCGCGAAATCCAAAAGCCCGGTCCGTCGGCCGGCCTCGAGCACCGGCTTCAGCCGTTTGGCCAGCGCGAAGCGGCCGTTCTCCAGCACCACGGCGCCGAGATTGTCCTTGCCGGAGCCCGCATGGCTGACCGCCACCCGATTGAGCGCGATCGACGTGTCGCTGGAAATCACCTTGAGCCAATCCGAGGCGAAGCGCTCGAGGCTCGCGGTCAGCGAGGCAAGATCGAGCCCCTTGCGGTCGACCGGTGCCACCCGCACTTTAGAGGCCTGCCATTGCACCGTCGCCGTCAGCAGCCCGTCGCGGTCGCCGAACCATTTGTAGAGCGTTTCCTTGGAACAGCTGGCGCGGCGCGCCACGGCGGTCATGGTAAGCTGGTCGCCCTCTTCGACCAGCAGCCGCAACGCCGCGTCGAGCACGGCCTTCTGCCGCTCTGTCAGCGCTTCGCTGGTGTCGATGTCAGGCACGATGTGCAACACGCTCTTCTCTCGAAAGTCGGCATTCCCGATAAGCCGTACCGTACGTTACGGTTCGGCATATTGCGCGATCCGAGGCTGTGCGCAAGAGGACGAGAGCAAAATATCTGCAAAATGGACAGGCGCTGGCGCGACAGGCTCGCTTAATCGCTGGCTGGCGGATGGCGCAACCGTCCAAGCAGTGCCGAGACCATGGTCAGCTCATCCGCCGACAGTTTGGCGCCAACCAGTTCGGCGATCGAGCGTCCGTAGACAGCCCACATCTGGCGGCGTGTCTCTCGCCCCTTGGCCGCGATGCGGATGGTCTGGCCACGGCCGTCGTCGGCCACCGGCAGTTTCTCGACGAGCCCATCGGCCTCGAGCCGGGCCAGCAGGCGCGAAATGTTGTATTGCGCGAACAGCGTGTGCTCGATGAGCTGGAACGGCCGCAGCCCGCCCTCGCCTGCCTCGGCGAGTTCATGCAGCACGTCGTACCAGGCAAGTGGGGGCAGACCGGCGGCCTTCAACGCCTCTTCGGCGCTCTCCATCAACTGGCGCGGTACGCGCATCAGGCGAGCCCAGGCCTTGATGGCTTCGGGCGAAGGCGCGGCTTTCTCGGTCATGGCGCACCTTAGACGATAGATGCAATTGCATCAAGCTTGACGATCAATGCATATGCATCTACATAGATGCAATTGCATTAATCAGGGAAAGCCAATCCGATGAAACACGAAATCTGCAAACGCGCCGACAAGCTCATTCTCGTCAGCCATCATCTCTGCCCCTATGTGCAGCGCGCCGCGATTTCGCTCACCGAAAAGGGCGTGCCGTTCGAACGCGTCGATATCGACCTCGCCAACAAGCCGGACTGGTTCAAGGCGATCTCGCCGCTCGGCAAGGTGCCGCTGCTGCGCGTGCAGCGAAATGGCGAGGAAACGGTGATCTTCGAATCGGCCGTCATCCTGGAATTCCTCGAAGAGACGCAGGCCAATCCCCTCCACCCGGCCGATCCCTATGCCCGCGCCCGGCATCGCGCCTGGATCGAGTTCGGTTCGGCAACCCTCAATGCCATCAGTCGGTTCTATTCAACATCGACCGAGGCCGGCTTCCTTGACGAATCCAGCGCGCTGTCCGCCATGCTCGACCGTCTCGAAGCCGAGCTGGCGGACGAGCCTGGCGGCCCCTGGTTCGCCAGCAAGCACTTTTCGCTGGTCGACGCCGTTTACGGTCCGGTCTTCCGCTATCTCGATGTCTTCGACCGGATCGGTGATTTCGGCATTCTTGACCGAAAGCCCCTCGTCCGCGCATGGCGCCGGGCGTTGAGTGAACGCCCGTCGATCAGGCAAGCCGTGGCGCCGGACTACCCGCAGCGCCTGCATACCTTCCTGCGAGCGAAGGGATCGTACCTTTCGAGCCTCATTGGCCAAAACGATCCGGCCACCGCGCTTCGACCAGTCCTATCCGCTTGAACGGATCGATTACGGTGCCGGCCACCATCGAGGCGAGAAACTGCGGCGCCGGCGGGATTTTTGCCACCGTCGCCACCAGCCTGTCGCGGATGAAGGGCAGCGCCACCGAATCCGACTGGTAGAACGGCGTGAACGCCAGCGACAGCGCCTGGAAGATGCGGACATGCCAGCGCCGCGCCCTCGCATAGGCTTCAAGTGCCGCTTCGACACTGTCCGTCCGCGCCAGCGCATGGCTGAGCGCCGCGGCGTCGAGCAGCGCCATATTGGCCCCTTGCCCGAGCTGCGGGCTGGTCGAGTGCGCCGCGTCGCCGATGATGGCCAGCCGCCGCCCAACCGGCCGCTTCATCGTGTGGTGGCCATAGCGCGCCAGCGAGAGCTGGTCGAAACTGTCGATCTGGCTGACATACGCCTCGCTCTGCGGCCACAGCCGGATCACCCTCTCCTTCCAGGCATCCAGGCCCCGGACGCGCACCTCATCGGCGTCCGACGGCTTCAGGCTCCAGAAGAATGCCGCCATCTTTTCAGCACCCGGCTGCGGCCGGCCGATCGGCAGCACGCCGATCATCACGCTCGCTCTGTCGTAGCGTTGCAGCAGCGCGCGCTCATCGAAACCGTCGCCGCGCCAGCCAAGCGAGGCCCAGAACGCGCCATAGGTGAGTGGTCTTGGCTCGCCTGGAGCGCTTGCGCGGCACAGTTTCGAGCGCGAACCGCTGGCGTCGATGACGAGGTCGAACGGCCCCGCCCTTCGTCCGTTGCCGCAGATCAGCGTCGTCCGTTCACCCGTCTCCAAGGCCTCGATCTCGACGCCGGTTTCGATGGCGATCGCTTCGCGTTGGGCGGCGCGGAAGAGCACGCCAAACAAGGCCGCCCGGTGCACCGCCAGCCCGAAGCGGCCACCGCGCTGCGCATCGTAGCGGACATCGAGCACGGTACGGCCTGTGGTGGCATCGGCGCCATGCAGGCGGTCGATGCGGCTGCCCAGCGCCAGCATGTCGTCGAGCAGGCCAAGATCGGCCAGCACCGTCAGCCCTGTCGGCTGCAGGATCAGCCCGGAGCCGACCGGCTTCGGCTCATCGAAGCGTTCAAAGACCGTGACCCGATGCCCGGCGCGCTTGAGATAGAGCGCCATGGCCAGTCC
>NZ_RZPW01000008.1:0-28407 GCF_003998455.1 Mesorhizobium sp. M7A.F.Ca.CA.001.08.2.1
ACATCCTGAGATGCGTCGGGCCCGGTCTGGGTCGGATCGGCGGTCTTCCCGGATGCCGTGATATGCTGGTTCATGAATATTCCTGTTCCCGAAAACGCAATCGCGGCCCGCGCCTGAGCGCGGACCGCTGTTGCTCTCGAACCGGGCTTCCGGCCGAGGACCGGATCAATAGGCGCTGAGGCCGGTGCCCTTGTAGACCTTGTCGAACTCGGCCTTCACCGCCTCGTTCTGATAGGAAGCCACCAGCGTCTTCACCCAGGCCTCGTTCTCGTTACCGGTCTTCACCGCGATGAAGTTGCGGTAGGGATTGTCGGCGATAGGCTCCTGCGCGATGCGGTTTTCCGGCGACAGGCCGCTTTTCAGCGCCCAGTCGGTGTTGACTACGGCCGCATCGAGATCCTCGACCGAGCGGCCGACGATACCGGCGTCAAGTTCCTTGATCACCACCTTCTTCGCGTTCTCGGCGATGTCGGCGGTGGTGGCCAGAATGCCGGTGCCATCCCTGAGCTTGATCACGCCCTCGTTCTGCAGCACGCGCAGCGCCCGGCCTTCGTTGGAAGGGTCGTTCGGCACGCCAATGACCGCGCCCTCGGGCAGGTCGGCAACCTTGCTGAACTTCTTAGAGTAGAGGCCGATCGGCCAGACGCCGGTATAGCCGACACGGACGATGTGGTAGCCTTGCGTCTTGATCTGGTTGTCGAGATAGGGCTGGTGCTGGAAGGCGTTGGCGTCGATCTCGCCGCGCTCCAGCGCCTCGTTGGGCTGGGTGTAGTCGTTGAATACCACCGTCTCGATGGCAAGGCCCTTTTCGGCGGCTTGCGCGACGACGACGCGCCAGACGTCCTCGTCCTCGCCGCTGATGATGCCGACCTTGATCGCCTTCTTGTCCTCGGCAAACGACGCATGCGGTGCAATCAGGCTGCCGATCGCGACGACCGAGGCGAACAGCAGAGCAAGGCCACTGCGCCGGTTGACGGTTGACCCGGGGGAAGATGGCAAAGTGTTCTTGAAGTCAGTCATGATTGATCTCTGCGGTTGTGAAGTCATGGCAGCGAGGCGGATTGCCTAGCCTTGGTCGCATCCTCAGAAATTCTATCAAGTTTATCAAAGAACGCGTTTCGCCATTCTCGCCAAAGCCGGGAATATTCTCTCAAAATTTTCAAGAGCGTGAGCAAAAGCCGCCGCTTGACCGGCCGCAGCGGATCGCGGCGCTATCTTGCGCGCGTCTGGAGGTCGTCAGATTCTCAGAGAGCTCAGCGTGCCGTCAAAGCGCGATCCAGGCCGTCTTCAGTTCCAAATATTTCTCCAGCGCGTGCAGCGACTTGTCGCGGCCGAAGCCGGACTGCTTGACGCCGCCGAGCGGCACGGTGATGTCGGCGCCGCCATAGGTGTTGACGTGGACGACGCCGGCATTGATGGCGCGCACCATGCGATGCGCGGTGGAGAGATTGGCGGTCCACACCGCGGAGGCAAGCCCGTAGACGGTCGAATTGGCAAGCCGAACCGCCTCCTCCTCGGTCTCGAAGCGCATGACGCCGAGCACCGGCCCGAACACCTCCTCGCGGGCAAGCTGCATGTCCTGTGTCACATTCTCGAAGATCGTCGGCGCCATGTAGCTGCCTCCGGTCTCGGTCAGTATGCGCTCGCCGCCGGTGACCAACCGGGCGCCTTCTTCGGCGGCCTTGGCGACGAAGCCGAGGTTCTTGTCCAATTGCTCGGCGCTCGACACCGCGCCGACGTCGCTTGCGAGATCGAGCGGATCGCCGACCCTAAGCCGCGTGGTTGCCGAGAGAAGTTCGTCCATGAAGCGGTCATAGACCGACGCCTGGACGAGCAGGCGCGAGCCGGCGACGCACACCTGGCCGGAATTGCGGAAGATGCCGTTGGCAGAGACCACCGCCGCCTGTTTCAGGTCGGGGGCATCGGCAAAAACGATGTTGGGCGACTTGCCGCCGAGTTCGAGGAAGACACGCTTAAGGTTGGAACGGGCGGAATAGTCGAGCAGCCGCCGGCCGACCGGCCCGGAGCCGGTGAAGGCGATGGCGTCGACATCCATATGCAGACCGAGCGCCTCGCCGGTGACCGCGCCAAGCCCGGTGACGACGTTGAGCACACCGGCGGGCAAGCCGGCCTCGCTTGCCAGTTCGGCCAGCCGCAGCAGCGTCAGCGAGGCGATCTCCGGCGGCTTCACCACCACGCAATTGCCGGCGGCAAGTGCAGGCGCGATCTTCCAGGCACCGATCATCAGCGGGAAATTCCACGGCACGATGACGCCGACGACGCCGAGCGGCTCCTTGTGGATCAGTCCGAGCACATTCTCGGCCGTCGGCGCGATCTCGCCATAGACCTTGTCGATGGCCTCGGCATAGTAGCGGATGGTGCCTGCCGCCGACAGCGGTTCTGCCTTGTAGGCCATGCCGATCTCGGTGCCGTTGTCGCGCACACCGAGCACGGCGAGCTCATCGGCGTGTTTCTCGACCAGCTCGGCGAATTTCGTCAGCACCTTCTTGCGAAAGGCGGGTGCGGCGCGCGACCACGAACCCTTCACGAACGCCTTGCGCGCCGACTTCACGGCGCGGTCGATATCGGCGGCGTTGCCGTCGGCGATGCTGGCGAAAGGTCGGCCGTCGATCGGCGACGTCACCGGCAGGCTTGCGCCGCCTGTTGCCTCGACCTGCACGCCATCGATGAACAGGCCCTGCGCGCCGATCTCCGTCTTGCGCAGCGTTTCGATGGCATTCTGACTGATCATTGGTGACGGACTCCAAGGGAAACATGCAATGTGGTTGGCGCGCGGAATTCCCAGCCGCGAAACACCGGTTCCCTGCCCGGCACAAGGCTGAGATCGGGGAAGCGTTGGAGCAACAGCTTCACCGCAAGGCACATCTGCTCGCGTGCGAAGAACCGGCCCGAACAGAAATGATGGCCGAAGCCGAAGGCGGCATGGTTGCCTTCGTTGCGGTTGATGTCGAAGCGGTCGGGATCGGCAAAGCGACTCTCGTCGCGGCTTGCCGAAGCGACGAGGGCGGCGACGGCAGCGCCGGCCGGGATCGTCACGCCGCCAAGCTCGACTGCCCGCGTCGTCTGCCGCGTCTGCGTGCCGATCGGCGCCACCCAGCGCAGGCCCTCGTCGACCGCCCTCGGCACGAAAGTCTCGGGATCGGCGAGCACCTGCCGCAATTGCTCGGGATGAGCCAGCAGGCCGGCGAGGATCGAGCCGGCGCCATGTCCGGGCTCCTGCATGCCGCCAAGCAGGATGACCTTGATGCTCGGCATCAGAAAGTCGATCGGCCGCGTCGTGCCCTCCGGCATGCCGTCATGCAGCATATGCGACAGCGCCGAGTCATCTGGCTGGCGCGCAAGTCTTTCCAGCGTCGGCAGGATGGCGTCGCCGACCTCGGCACTGATTGCGTCGGCGATCTCCTGCCGTTTCGGATCGTTCTCGAAATTGATGGCGCCCTGGGCAAGGCCGTAGAACCAGCGGCGCAGCGTCGGCATATCGATGCCGGCAAGGCCGAGCGAGCGCGCCAGGCTGAGCGTCGACACCGGCTCGAAATAATCGGCCATCAGCTCGGCGGAGCCCTGGTTGACGATCCGGTCCAGAAAAGGTTCGGCAATCGACCGCACGAGGTCGCCGGCATAGGCGGCGACGGTGCGCGGCCGGTATTTCGGGTCGACGCCTTGGCGCAGTTGCTTGTGCGTCTCGCCATCGGTGGTCAGGATGGTCGGCTTGCCGAAGGAGACGCTCAACTGGTGACGAGCCGACGACGGCGGAGAAGATCTCGGGCGACTTGGCGACGCTCTCGACATCCTTCCAGCGGGTGACGAACCAAAGATTGACCGCCGGCACGAAAGCGACCGGCGCACTGCGCCTGAGCTCTGCATAGATCGGGTAGGGATCGGCTTCCAATGCCTCGACGGTGATATTTTCGGCAAAGCTCAAATCCGCCACTCCCCTTGTGGTGTAAGGGGCGGCGTGGCATGCCGCCCCTTTGCTTTTCTCAATCTTTCAGCGGCTGGCCGAGGTTTTTGAACGCGACCGGATCGCGGCTCTTCAGCGCGCTGGCCAGCAGCAGGCCGACGATCGCGGCGATCAGCACCAGCCCCGGCAGGAACACGCCAAGGAAACCGCCGGCTCCCGACAGGCTGCCGAAATTGATGACGATCAAATAGATGATGATGACGAAGGCGATGAAGGTCAGCCCGGGCAGGATGGTGGTCTTCAGCGCATTCTCGTGGGCCGCCGGGTTGGCGCGGAAGAACATCACCACGGCAAGCGATGCCACCGCCATCATCGCGATGACACCGAGCGTCGCGACATTGGTCAGCCACGAAAACAGCGCCAGCACCGGATCGAGGCCGAGCACGGCGAACAGGCCGACAACGACCGCGGCGAGCACGCTCTGGATGACGGAAGCGACATGTGGGCTCTGGTACACCGGATGCGTCACGCCGATCGTCTGCGGCAACAGCTTCTCGCGGCCCGAGACGTAGATGTAGCGCGCAACCGCATTGTGGAACGCCAGCACGCCGGCAAACAGGCTCGACACGAACAGGATGCTCATCGCCTGCGAAAGCATCGTGCCGGCGTAGCGGTCGGACAGGCCGAACAGGAAGGTCGTCGGATCCTGCAATCCCTGCAGCGTCGGCAGCAATTTGTCGACACCGGCGCCGACCGCCATCAGCCATGCCGTGAGCATGTAGAAGACGCCGATCAGCACGACCGAGAAATAGGTGGCGCGCGGAATGGTGACCTTTGGGTCGCGGGCTTCCTCGGCATAGATCGTCGTCGCCTCGAAACCGATGAAGGCGGCGAAGCAGAACAGGATGGCGATGGCCGGCGAGCCGCTGACGATCTGGCTCCAGCTGAATGGCGCCGCCGACAGGCCGCTATCGCCGCCGGTCTTGAGGATGGCGATATCGAGGATCAGCACCACAAGATATTCGCACAGCACCAGCACCGTCAGGATCTTGGCGGAGAGGTCGACCTGCCGATAGCCGAGCACGGCGACCAGCGCGATGGCGATGAAGCTCCACACCCACCAGGGCAGGTTGATGCCCCAGCCGGCGAACAGGCCGGCGGTTGCGGCGCCCAGCAGGCCCATGACGCCGATCTGCATGGCGTTGTAGGACAGGATGGCGAGCAGCGCCGTGGCGCCGCCGGCCATGCTGCCGAGGCCGCGTGCGGCATAGGCATAGAAGGCGCCGGCATTGCCGACATGGCGTGACATGGCGACATAGCCGACCGCGAACAAAAGCAGCAGCACGGTCACGATGAGATAGGTGCCGGCAAAGCCGGCGCCATTGCCCATCAGCATGCCAAGCGGCGTGCCGCCGGCGACTGCCGTGAGTGGGGCGGCCGCAGAAATCACCATGAAGGTGATGGCGCCGACGCCAAGACTGTTCTTGCGCAGCCTGTTGGCCGGCGCCTGTTCCGAGACTGCTGTCATTGATCCCTCCTGTTTGCAAACCCTTGAGTTCGCCGGCCGAATGGCCTGTCCCATGCACTCTGGTGGTTGGTTCATTATTTGAACCGTTATTTTGAATATAGACTTGCAAACAATGCTGATGCCTGTCAAGTTAATTCACACGTTAAATGATTGTCCCGAACCGGGAGGCAAATTTGAGTACGGTCGGAAAAGCGATCTCGCTTCTGGAGCTGTTCAACGTCGACGAGCCCGAGCTCGGCCTGTCCGATCTGGCGCGCCGCTCGGGCTTCGACAAGGCGACGACAAGGCGGCTGCTGGTAGCGCTGGCCGGCCGTGGTTTCGTCGAGCAGGATGCGGGTACGCGGCACTATCGCCTCGGCGCCGGCCTGTCGCGGCTGGCGCGCATCCGCGAGGCGCGCTTTCCCTTCCTGCAGACGGCCGTTCCGCTGGTGCGGGACCTGGCCGCATCGACGGCCGAGACCGTGCATTTGTCGGAATTCGGCGTCGACAGGCTGGTCACCGTCCACGTCGAGCATCCAGCATGGGCAAACCGGGTCAACATCGACATCGGTCAGTTGCTGCCTTTGCATTCGACCGCGTCGGGCATCGCCTATCTGGCCTTCGCCCGCGACGAGGCCGTCAAGGCGTGCCTGACGGGTTCGCTCGATGCCTTCACGGCCCATACGCTGATCGAGCCGGCCGCCATCTCAAGATCCATGGGCGAGGCGCGCGAGCGCGGCTATTCGATCTGCGACCAGGGCTATGAGGAAGGTGTGATCAGCGTCGCGGCGGCAATCCGCGGGGCGGATGGCTTTGCGCTCGGCACCATCGCGGTGGCGGCGCCAAAGGCCAGAACGACGGCGGCCGCGATCACGGAGCGGGGACTTGCCGTGAGGGCGGCGGCACGGGAGATTTCCATGCGCCTCAACGGTGAAAACCTGCAAACCCTGAGGAGGCAGGCCTGATGCCCTCGGAGACAGCACCCCGCATCCTGGTCATCGGCACGGGCGACACAAAGGCCGAAGAGCTGTTGTTCATGAAACAGTGCATCGAGCAGTCGGGCGGCAGCGCCGTGATGATGGATGTCAGCGTGCTGGGCGACCCGCCCTACAGCCCGGACCACGATAAGCACGCCGTGGCGCGGGCGGTGGATGTGACGATCGCCGAGATCGTTTCGAGTGGTGACGAGAACACCGCCATGACGCTGATGGCCGGCGGCGCCGTGCAACTGGTGCGCAAGCTCCATCAAAACGGCGAGATCGACGCCTTCATCGCCATCGGCGGTTCGATGGGAACCGATCTGGCGCTCGACGTGGCGCTTTGCCTGCCGCTCGGCGTGCCGAAATTCGTCGTCTCGACCATCGCCTATTCGCACCTCATCCCACCCGAGCGCGTCGCGCCCGACCTGATGATGATCCTCTGGGCGGGCGGGCTGTACGGCCTCAACTCGATCTGCAGGCTGGTCCTGTCACAGGCCTGTGGTGCGGTCGTCGGCGCGGCCAGGATCGTGCTGGAGACTCGCATGTCGGCTCCGGCAATCGGGCCGACCATCGGCATGACCTCGCTCGGCAGCAGCTGCCTGCGCTACATGAAGACGCTGAAGCCGGCGCTGGAACAGCGCGGCTATGACGTTGCCGTCTTCCACACCACCGGAATGGGCGGCCGTGCCTTCGAATCGATTGCCGGTCAGGACCATTTTTGCGCGGTGTTCGACTTCAGCCTGCAGGAGATCACCAACCATCTCGCGGGCTCAGTCGTCAGTTCCGGCGCCGACCGGCTGGAGAATGCCGGTGCCCGCGGCATTCCGCAGATCGCAGCACCCGGCGCGGTCGACATGGTCGACCTGCCGACCTGGCAGGATTTGCCGGCTAAATTCTCGAAGCGGCCGTTTCACGCCCATAACAGGCTGATCGCTTCGATCACCGTCGATGCCGACGATCGCCGCCAGGTCGCCAGGACCATCGCCGCCAAGCTCGGTGCCGCCAGAGGCCGCTCCGCCTTCATCCTGCCGTCCCAGGGCATCCAGGAATGGGACGTGGAGGGCGAGCCGCTCTATGAGCCGGAAGCCCTGGCCGCCTTCACTGACGAAATTCGCAAGGTCATTCCCGCCGGCGTCGAGTTCCACGAGATCGACGCTCACATCAACAGCGACGACTTCGTCGGCAAGGCGCTCGAGATCTTCGACCGCTGGGTCGAGGAAGGCATCGTCCCGCGCGGCAAGCCGGCCGAGGGAGTGGCGGCGTGAGTGCTGTTCCCGCCCAGGCGCTTGTCCTCGATTTCGGCGGCGTCGTCACCCGCACGCTGTTCGAGACCCACGCCTTGACCGAACAGGCGCTCGGCCTCGCGCCGGGGACGCTGCAATGGCGCGGGCCGTTCGATCCGGGCAGCGATCCGCTGTGGCGCGCCATGCAGGCCGACGAGATCAGCGAGCGTGACTATTGGCGCACACGCACAAGCGAGGTCGGCCGTCTGGTGGGCGAGGACTGGCAGGCGATGGAGACCTTCGTCCGGCGCGCGCGAGGGGCCGAGCCGGAAAAGGTGGTGCGGCCGGAGGCTGACAGCACCATTCGCACGGTGCATGCCGCCGGTTTTCGACTGGCCATCCTGTCCAATGAACTCGACCTGTTCTACGGCGCCGACTTCCGCCAGCGGCTGCCGTTGCTCGGCCTGTTCGATGTTATCATCGACGCCACTTACACCGGCATCCTCAAGCCCGATCCGCGTGCCTATGCCTTCGTCACCGAGGCGCTCGGCGTGCCGGCCGGCGCTTGCGTCTTCGTCGACGACCAGCGGCGCAATGTCGATGGCGGCTGTGCTGCCGGCATGCGCACGGTGCATTTCGACGTCGCCCGCCCGGCTCATTCCTATGCCGAGGCCCTCGGCCATTTCGACCTCGTCCCAGTTGCCTGAGATTTTTGCGGAGTCCATTATGCGCGACATCAATTTTCTCACCGAAACCAACGCCAAGCCGATCTGGCATCCGATGGCGCATCCGGCCGAGATGCGGGCCAACCCGCCAAAGGTGATCATGAAAGGCGAGGGTGTGATGGTCACCGACATCGCCGGCAACACCGTGCTCGACGCCGTCGGCGGCCTGTGGAACGTCAATCTCGGCTACAGCTGCGACCCGATCAAGAAAGCGATCGCCGACCAGCTTGGCGCGCTGCCCTATTATTCCGGCTTTCGCGGCACCTCGACCGGCCCGTCGATCGAGCTCGCCTACGAACTCTGCGAATGGTTCGAGCCAGAAGGCATGGTGCGGACGTTTTTCACTTCGGGCGGCTCGGATTCGGTCGAAACGGCACTTCGGCTGGCGCGGCAGTACTGGAAGATCCGTGGCCAGGCCGACCGCACCAAATTCATCGCCTTGAAGAAAGGCTATCACGGCACGCATTTCGGCGGCGCGTCGGTCAACGGCAATGCCAATTTCCGCCGCAACTACGAGCCGCTGCTGCCGGGCGTCTTCCACATTCCCGCGCCCTGGACCTTCCGCAACCCGTTCGACGAGACCGACCCAGTGCGGCTGGCAAAACTCTGCGCCAGGGCGCTGGAGGACGAAATCGCCTTCCAGGGCGGCGATACCATCGCCGCGTTCATCATGGAGCCGGTTCTCGGCGCCGGCGGCGTTATTGTTCCGCATGAGAGCTTCATGCCGCAGGTGCGCGAGATCTGCGACCGCCACGAGATCCTTTTGATCGCCGATGAGGTTGTCACCGGCTTCGGCCGCACCGGCGCATGGTCGGGTTCGCGTCTGTCCGGCGTGAAGCCCGATTTCATGACCATCGCCAAGGCGATCACTTCGGGTTATTTCCCGCTCGGCGCCACTTTGATCGGCGCCAAGGTCGCCGATGTCTTCGAGGCCGACAAGACCAGCTTCGGCGCCATCGGCCATGGCTATACCTATTCCGGCCATCCTGTCGGCTGTGCCGCGGGTCTGGCGGCGCTTGCCGAGACCAAACGGCTGCGCCTGAACGAGAACGCGGCCGCGCGTGGTGTCGAACTCGCAGCCGTGCTGGAGGGGCTGAAGGCGAAGCATGCGATCGTCGGCGATGTCCGGTACAAGGGCCTGATGGCGGCGCTGGAGCTGGTCTCGGACCGCGCGACGAAAAAGCCCGCCGACAAGAAGACCATGGCATTGGTTTCGGAGGCGGCCTACGAGGCCGGCGTCATGCTGCGCGTCTCCGGTAACGCCATCATCCTGTCGCCGCCGCTTATCGTCAGCGCCGCGGATGTCGCGAGGATCGGCGAAGCATTGGATGCAGGCCTGTCGAAGGTCTGACGGTTTATTGGAGAGAACGGAGTTTCGAGACGCAATGACTCAACCGCAAGAAGCGCTGGTTAGCCGGCGCTCGCGCCTGCTCGGTGCGAAATCGCAATTGTTCTATGACGAGCCCGTGCACCTGGTGCGCGGCGAAGGCGTCTGGCTCTACGATGCCGACGGCCGCAAATATCTCGACGCGTACAACAATGTCGCCCATGTCGGCCACTGCCAGCCCTATGTGGTCGAGGCCGGCCCGAAAATCTCCTCCTGCGCGATGCGCATGCCGTTGGTCACGTTGGTGAACAGGGTCGGGCCGACATAACTGCCGCCTCCCGGCCCTTCGACCTTGCCGCCGCCGACGGCCAGCGTCGCCCCCTCCGACCTGCCGATGTCGATATAGGACAGCACCTTCTTTTCATGCACCGGATGAATCAGCGGCCCGACCACCGTTTTCGGATCGAGCGGGTGGCCGACGACGATGCGCTTCGCCCTCTCCGCGACTTTGGCGGTGAAGCTTTCATAGATCGAGGCTTCGACCAGAAGCCGCGACGACGAGGTGCAGCGCTCGCCATTCAGCGAATAGATCATGAATACGGCGGCGTCGGCGGCGCGCTCGAGATCGGCGTCGGCAAAGACGATCACAGGGTTCTTGCCGCCAAGCTCGAAATGCACGCGCTTCAGCGTGCCGGCGCCTTGCTTCATGATCATCGAACCGGTGCGGCTTTCGCCGACAAAACCGATCGCCTTGATGTCGGGATGCTCGGTCAGCGCCTTGCCGGCGTCTTCACCAAGGCCGTTGACCAGGTTCCATACGCCTTTCGGCAGGCCGGCCTCCTCGGCGATCTCGACCAGCAGGCGGGCGGTCAGCGGCGAGAATTCAGCCGGCTTATGAACCACGGTGCAGCCGGCCGCCAGCGCTGGCGCAATCTTCCACGTCGACAGCATGAACGGTGTGTTCCACGGCGTGATGATGCCGACCGGGCCGATCGGCACCCGCGTCGTCATATTGACCTGGCCTGTCGTACGCAGTGTCTCGCCGTCGCGCGCTTCGGGCGCGCGGTCGGCGAAGAAACGGAAATTCTCGGCACCGCGCAGCGCTGCCTTGGCCATGAACTTCAGCGCCTGGCCGGTATCCATGCATTCGACAAAAGCGATCTCCTCGGCGCGCGCTTCGATTGCGTCGGCGATTTTGTGCAGCAGCTTCTTGCGTGCCTCGCCAGGCATGGCCGCCCAGGCTGGGAACGCCGCCTTCGCCGCCTTGGCGGCGCGGTCGATGTCGGCGGCGCCGCCGCGCGCGACGCTTGCCAGCGGCTTGAGGTCGACCGGCGACAGCGTTTCGAACGTCGCGCCATCGAGGGCCGGCACCGCCTCGCCGCCGATCTGGTTCAAAACGCCATCGCGCTTGAAGCGGGCCAGATAGGCCTCGGCCTGGTTCAGTTTGCCTTGCAGGTCGGACATGTCGGGTTCCGTCACTTGCCGCGCAGCCGCGGGTGGATTGCGTTTTTCTTCCAGCTGAGCACCGGGTCGATTTCCCGGATTTCGAGCGACAGGGCGAAATGCGGGGTCTCGAACAGGGTGGCAAGGTATTCGCTCACCGCCGCGAAGACAGCCTCGCCGGTCCGCTTCTTCTCTTCCGGGCTGCGGCCGGTGCCGATGCGAAACGACATGTCGAGAAAAGCGTTTTCCGGCAGGCTGTCGGCCATCGCGTAGGCCTCGGCGCGAAAGGCCCGCACCCGCACGGCGCCGGTCTCGAACAGCCCGGTGTCCAGCACTGTGCGCAACACCAGCGCGCACAATTCGTCCATATCGACCTTGGCATCGAGATTGGCCGAATACTCGATGGAGAAGTGAGGCACGGCGCTTCGTTTCCCTGGGTTATTGCTTTGTTGTAGTTAACGCGTTAATTACATGCGGCATCCGCGAAGTCAAGTCTTGCATCGGCCTTGGCGCAACGATACGGGATGGCAGGAACGGGCCCCGGCAGGCGGATTCGACCGAGGGAAGGCCTGTTTCGATCGCAAGCGTGGGAGGCTCTTTTTTGCTGCCTGAAAACACCCGTCGTTCCCTGCCGATGGCGCTGCTTCATGCCCGCGAAGCGGTGATGGCGCGGTTTCGGCCGATGCTTGCGGCGCATGACGTGACCGAACAGCAATGGCGCGTGCTGCGTGTGCTCAGCGAAGCCGGCCCGGTCGAGGCGACGGAACTTGCCGATCGCGCCTCGGTTTTGCCGCCCAGCCTGACGCGCATCATCAAGGCGCTCGAGAGACGCAAATTCATCACCCGCAACAAGGCCGAAGGCGACGGCCGCCGCGTCGTGCTGACCATTGCGCCTGCCGGCTCCGCCCTGATCGACGCCCTGTCGCCCGAGCGTCGCGTCATCTATGACGACATCGAACAGCGTTTTGGGCATGAGAAGCTGGAGCAGCTCCTCGACCTCTTGGAGAGCTTGATCGACGGCGAGAGCTGAGCGGTCCTGGCCGTTTCGTCCAGGCTCACCCGCCAAAGCTGCCCAACCGTGTCGGCTGCGTATAATTCCGGTCGACATAGAGCAGGGCCGAGCCGCCGCTGCCGTGCCGGACATCGATGACGCGGCCGATCATGACATTGTGCGTGCCGACGACATGCACGGTCTCGATCTCGCAATCGAAGTTGACGATCGCATCCGACAGCGCCGGCGTGCCGGAGGTCAGCGTCTGCCAGCGCGCCGAGGCGTAGCGCGCCTCCATGTCCCTGGTCGCGCCGGCGAACTTTCCCGCCAGATGCATGTGGTCATGCGTCAGCACGTTGACGCAGAAGCGCCGGTTGGACAGGAACATGGCGGCCTGGGTCGAGCGCCCGTTCATGCACACGAGCAGCGTCGGCGGCTCGTCCGAGACGCTGCACATGGCGGTGGCGGTGAAGCCGCCGCGTCCTGCCGGCCCGTCTGTGGTGACGATGTTGACCGGCGCGCAGACCCTCGCCATGGCGTCGCGGAAATCGGCTTTCGAAATCTGCGTGGCCATGTGATTTCACTCGGCCGTTGAGACAAGCGGATGGAACCAGGTATCGCCGGTCCAGCCATTCTCGTCATAATCGGCCATGCAGGTGTCGACCAGCTCTTCCATCGCCTTCAGCCGCCCGCCGCGCTCGGCGCCTTTCAGCACCTGCAGCCGTACCTCTTCCGGCGCACCGGCATAGTTGAGCTCATAGAGCGCGTGGCGGCCGCCGAACTCGGTGCCGGTCGCATCCCACAACAGCTTCATGATCTTGATGCGTTCGATGTGGCCCATATCGTTGGAGCCGCGCACATATTGCGACAGATATTTGTCGATCTCGGGGTTGTTGAAGTCGCGCACCGACGACGGCAGGTAGATCAGCCCCGAGGCGATCACCCGGCGCACGGTGTCGATGACGCGCGGATAGGCTTCCGACATGAAGGTGCGGTAGGCAAGCGCGGCTTCCAGGTTGGGCAGGACGGCGCCATTCGCCCATGGGATCGGGTTGTAGGCCATGGCGTTGGAAAAGCTCCAGAACATGTGCCTGAGCGCAATGACCTCGCCCAGTGCCGCCTGGTTGCCGCGGAAAGCATCGCCGCCGGTGGCGCGCAGCGCCTTGGCCAGCAGGCCGGCGAGAAAGTCGAGCTTGACGGCGAAACGCGTGCAGCCCTGGAAGCAGTAGCCATGCATGAAGCCGGAGGCCGGATGGAAGGACAGGATTTTTTGCGCATCGCGCAGCACCAGCACGTCCTCCCAGGGGATGAAGACATTGTCGAGCACCAGGATCGCGTCGTTCTCGTCGAAGCGCGACGACAGCGGATAGTCGAAGGGTGCCGCCACCGTGTTGGCCGTCTGCTCGTAGGAGACGCGGCAGAACATCTTTATCCCCGGCGCATTCATCGGCACGATGAACATCACCGACAGCGACGGATCCTCGGTCACCGTCGCCGACCCTTGCGCCAGGAAATTGTAGTGCGTCAGCGCCGAGGACGTCGCCACCACCTTGGCGCCGGACACGTAGATGCCGGCGTCCGTCTCCCTGGTGATGTGGACGAAGACATCCTTCACCTGTTCGGCCGGCTTGTGGCGGTCGATCGGCGGGTTGACGATGGCGTGGTTCATGAACAACGCGGCTTCCTGCGCGCGTTTGTGCCAGGACAGGGCATTGTCCTTGAACGGCCCGTACCAGTCGGCATTGGCGCCGAGCGTGTTCATCAGCGCCGCCTTGTAGTCGGGCGTGCGGCCCATCCAGCCATAGGACATGCGCGACCACTCCGCGATCGCCGCCTGCTGGGCAACAAGCTCGGCGGAAGACTTGGCAACGCGGAAATATTTGTGGGTGTAGCCGCCCGAGCCGGTGTCGGTTGGTGACGTCAGCGCGTCCCGCCGCTTTGGATCATGCAGGGCGTCGTAGAGGCGCGCCAGCGACCGCGCCGAATTGCGCATCGCCGGATGCGTGGTGACGTCGGCAATGCGTTCGCCGTTGATATAGACCTCGCGGCCATCGCGCAGGCTCTCCAGATACTCGGCCCCGGTGAACGGGCGTGCCTTATCAGTGCGGAAGTCTTCTGATCGCATGATGGTCCTCCTCTTAAGCCGTAACCCTAGCGCCCTGGACATCGATCGGTTATGGACGGAACGGCAAAACCGATTGGACTTTTTCCGGCGTCATGAGCCAGAGATCCATCCCCGACTTCTTCGTCTATGGCGAGCCGGTGCGGCCGCTCGATGTCGGTTTTCTGCATGTCGAGACGGTGCTTGCGCGCGGCAATATCCATCTTGGTGAGGTCGCCGCGCACAAGCACCCGCAGATGGGTCAGATCACCTTCTGGACCAGCGGCTCCGGTACCGATCCTGGGACTTTTCGGCGCCTGCCGTGAGTTTCGTGCCGAGCACTATCGTGCACGGCTTCTCGATCGGCCCCGGCACCGACGCCATCGTCGTCTCGGTCGCCGACGGCGCGCTTGCGGCCATCGCGGCTCACAGCCTGCTGCCGCTGGACCGGCCGGTCTTTGCCGACGGCATGCCGCAGCACGCAGCGTGGGCCAGATTGGCGGCGGTGCTGGAGATGATCGCCGCCGAATACGCCGAGGCGCAAGCCGGCAAAGACAGGGTCCTGCAGGCGCTGATCGCCGTCGCGCTCTCCCACATCGCGCGCCTCAGTCCCGAGACAAAGGATGCCACGGCGTCTTCTGATGCCTCACTGGCGTTGGGGCTGCGCCGGCTCGCCGATGCGCATTTCCGCGACAACTGGCCTGTTGATCGCTACGTCGAGGCGCTGGCCACGACGCCGCATCTTCTCGACAAGGCCAGCCGCGCGGTGCTGGGCAGCGGCGTCAAACGCGTCGTCAGTGAGCGACGGCTGCTGGAGGCCAAGCGGCTGCTGTTGTTCACCGTACGCACGGTCGAGGACATCGCCTACGAGATCGGCTTCGACGATCCGGCGTATTTTTCACGATTCTTTCGCGCGCGGGTCGGCGAAGCGCCCGCGTCCTGGCGGCGGAAACAGTTGCAGGGTCATTGATGGGTGACCATGGATGCGGACCTTGGCGCGCCGTTCCGGCGCGAGCCCGCTTCCGCCAGGGCGTTGGCTTCCCGACCGGCCATGATGCAGCCACAGCCACTTTTTCGTGAAGCTGAACGGGTTGATCCGCTCGCCTGTCTGCCTAGGTAGAAAGGAGCGGCGGGCGCCACGCAAAATCTGACAATCGGGCAAATCTGACAGTCGGCATGATATTTTCCTGCATTCGAAAGCTTGGCCTCGCTGCTCTCTGTGTCGGCATCCAGTCTTCCTGCGTCGTTCCTGACGATACGTCGCGTATCGCCAAGATTGATCCAACGGCGGCGGCTGCCCGCAAGGAGATGGTCGGCCTCAGCGAAGCCGATGTTCGAATGTGCGCCGGGTTTCCGACCGCCACCGCCGACGCCGGCCAATCGGGCCAGATCTGGACCTACAAGCGCATCGTCCAGCGCGGCAATCTCAGCATTGTGGTTCCGACGTTGGCGGTCGGCGCGATCCCGGCGGTCGGCGGCTCCGTCAATGTCGCTCCCGGCGGCTATTGCGATACGCAAATTCGCATGGTCGATGGCCGTGTCGCCGAAGTTGCCTATGCCGGCGACAACAATTTGCCGAACAGGCGCGACGCGCTTTGTGTCAGCACGGTGGACGCTTGTGTGACCTATGCTCGCCAACACGGCCAGAGGCCGGCGGCCAAATAGCCGGCGGCAGCGAAACGGCGATGGCAGGTCATGCAAATGTCGTTGAGGGCTTGACTGACCCGCCGGACCGAATACGCTAGCGCAAAATACCGGCTCTGATCGCCGGGCGGCAAAAATGCCTCGTATGCCTCGCCCTTCCGGCGCAGGCTGCGAGGCATTGTCATTTCTGGGGTCCTGTTTGAAACGGCGCATCGAGATCGGCATCCTGTATTCCCGCTCGGGGAGCTATCAGCTCGTCTCCGATGCGTGCCGCATCGGTGCCATGCGTGCCATAGCCGACATCAACGCCGATCGCAGCTCAGGCATCGAACTGGTGCCGGTGGAGCGCGATCCGCAAAGCAATGCGGACCGCTACGCAACGCTTTGCGAAGATATCTTCAAGACCAGCAGCGCACGCCATGTCATCGGCTGCGTCACCTCCTGGAGCCGCAAGGAAACCATTCCGGTCTTGGAGAAAGCCGGCGGCATGCTCTGGTACGCCTGCCCCTATGAGGGCTTCGAAGCCAATGAGCATGTCGTCTACATGCACGCCTGCCCCAACCAGCATCTGGTGCCGCTGATGGCGCATGTCGTGCCGCGTTTCGGCGCCAACGGCTTCCTGCTCGGCTCGAACTACATCTGGGGCTGGGAGATGAATCGCGTCGCGCGCGACCTGATCGCGGATGCCGGCGGCAAGGTGCTGGGCGAACGCTACCTGCGCATCGGCGAGACCGACGTGTCGCGGCTGATCGCGGAGATCCGTGCCACGCGGCCGAACTTCATCCTCAACAATTTGATCGGCACCTCGTCCTACGCCTTCCTCGCGGCCTATCGCGACCTGGGTCACGAGGATGCCGCCTTCAGTCCCGAGACTTGCCCCGTCATCTCCTGCAACCTGACCGAAGGTGAGCTGCCGGCGATCGGTGAATCCGGCAAGGGACATCTGTCGGTCGGGCCGTATTTCGCGCCGCGCCCGGCTGCCTTTGCCTCATCCTTCGAGGCCTCCGCCTATGCCTCGGTGCAGGTGATGGCCGACGTGCTCTCCAGCAATCCCGACGCCGGTCCGGCGGAATTCTCCAAAGCCTTCGCCGAACGCCGCTTCTCCACCCGGCTCGGTCCGATCGCCATCGACGCCCACTCGCAGCACGCGACACTGCCGGTGATCATCGGGCGCATCGCGGACGGCTTCTTCGAGGTCGTCAGCCGCGAAGACGAAGTCGCGCCGGATCCGTATCTGTCGCGCTACGACCCGGCAAAAACATTCGGCCGCCCGCGCCTGAGGGTGGTGTCGTGACCAGAGCCCCACGCATCCCCAATCTCGGCGGCGCCAGGGCGTTTATCCTGCATCGCCCACATCCGACGGTGCAGGCGATCACCAGGCAATTGTCGGCCATCGGGCTGATCACGCTGGATTGCTGGCCGGAACTGCCGCCCGAGGCGCTGGCCGCCGATTTCGTCTTCTTCGACGCCGATCTCGGCTTTGACGAGCAGTTTCCGTGGAAGCCGGGCGAGGCACCGATGCCGCTGGTGGCGCTGATCGGTTCCGAGGCGCCGGGCCGCATCGAATGGGCGCTGTCGCATAAGGCCGATGCGCAGCTGCTGAAGCCGGTCGGCAATGCCGGCGTCTACAGCGCGCTGCTGATCGCGCGCCAGAGTTTCGAGGCGCGAAAACACCTGGCCAGCGAGATCGCCTCGCTTCGCCAGCGCGTTGCCGAGCGCCAGACCATCGTGCGCGCGGTGACAGCACTGGCGAAAGGCAGCGATGACGGCCGCGCCTATGCGCAGCTGCGCTCGCTGGCGATGAGCTGGCAGATCAGCGTCGAGGATGCCGCGCGGCGGATCGTGGCCATGACAAGTGAAGAAGCAACAGGGGAAGAAGGCGGCGATGACCAGTCCCATCGCGCCTGATCTCACCGCGCCAGGGCGCATGCCGGTCAAGCCGCGCGCCGGCGTCTGGCGCCGGCTGGTCAGGCGCCGTCTGGCTCTGCTCGGGCTGGTCATCGTCGCCATCGTCGTTGCCGGCGCCGTGCTGGCGCCATGGCTGACTGGCTATGATCCCAACGAGCAGATGTTCGACGGCCTGACCATCGAGGGCTCGCCCTTGCCGCCGGATGCAAAATTCTGGCTGGGCACCGACTTGCTCGGCCGCGACCTCCTGACCCGCATCCTCTACGGCGCCCGCACCTCGCTGATCATCGGCATCGTCGCCAATGGCGTGGCGCTGTTCATTGGCACGCTGGTCGGTGTTGTCGCCGGCTATTTCCGTGGCTGGATCGGCAGCGCACTGATGCGTTTCACCGATTTGATGATGGCGTTTCCGGCACTGCTGCTCGCCATTTGCCTGGCCGCGGTGTTCGAGCCCAGCCTGTGGATCGTCGCCATGGTCATCGCTTTGGTCAACTGGGTGCAGACCGCCCGCGTCATCTACACCGAGACCTCATCGCTGGCGGAGCGTGAGTTCATCGATGCCGAACGCACCATCGGCGCGAGCGCGCCGCGCATCCTGTTTCGCCACATCCTGCCGCATCTCTTACCGACCATCATCGTCTGGGGCACGCTCGGCATCTCGACCACCGTGCTGCTCGAGGCGACGCTCTCTTTCCTCGGCATCGGCGTCCAGCCGCCCACGGCGTCCTGGGGCAACATCATCTTCGAGAACCAGACCTATTTCCAGGCCGCACCCTGGCTGGTGTTCTTCCCCGGTGCCGCGATCCTGGCGCTGGCGCTGGCTTTCAACCTGATCGGCGATGCGCTGCGCGACATTCTCGATCCGACGCAGAGGGGCCGGGCATGATCGCCTATCTCGGCCGCCGCCTCATCCAGTCGCTGCTGATCCTGCTCGGCGTCTCGCTGATCACCTTCGCGCTGCTCTATCTCCTGCCGGCCGATCCGGTGCGCCAGATCGCCGGCCGCAGCGCCACGCCGCAGACGGTCGAGAACATCCGCCAGCAGCTCGGCCTCGACCAGCCGTTCGTCGTCCAGTACTGGCGCTATCTCACGAAGCTCGTCAGCGGCGATCTCGGCCGCTCCTACATCCAGCGCTCCGAAGTCACCGAGCTGATCGTTTCGCGGCTGCCGGCCAGCCTGTTGCTGATGGTCGGCGCCATCCTGTGCGAGCTGTTGCTCGGCCTGAGCATGGGCCTGATCGCCGCCGTCAAGCGCGGCACCGCCACTGACCAGACGTTGATGGTCGCCTCCTTCGTCGGCGTCTCGGCGCCGCAATTCGTCGTCGGTCTGCTGCTGCTCTACGTCTTTGCCGTGCGGCTCAGCTGGTTCCCGATCGGCGGCTACGGCACCTGGCGTCATCTGGTGCTGCCGTCGCTGACCATGGGAATCCTCGGCGCCGGCTGGTACGCGCGCATGATGCGCTCGTCGATGATCGACGTGCTGCGCCAGGATTACGTGCGCACCGCCCGCGCCAAAGGCCTGGCGCGGCGAGCTATCCTGTTCCGCCATGCGCTGCCCAACGCCATCCTGCCGGTGATCGCCATGATCGGCATCGACATAGGCATCTTCATGGGCGGCATCGTCGTCGTCGAAAGCGTGTTCGGCTGGCCCGGCATCGGCCAGCTCGCCTGGCAGGCCATCCAACGCGTCGACATCCCGATCATCATGGGTGTGACGCTGGTGTCGGCCTTCGCCATCGTGCTGGGCAATCTGCTGGCCGACATCATCGCGCCCTTCATCGACCCCCGCATCAAGCTCAGATGAAATGAAAACCAGACAGAGAAAGGGAACATAAAAATGAAAAATTTTCTCGCATCCACGGTAGCGGCATCGGCGCTGGCGCTGATGCTCGGCATGACGAGCGTTCGCGCCGAGGACGCCGTCGATCCGAACGCCAAGCAGGGCGGCGCCATCACCATCACCTACAAGGACGACGTCGCCACGCTCGATCCGGCGATCGGCTATGACTGGCAGAACTGGTCGATGATCAAGAGCCTGTTCGACGGGTTGATGGATTACGAGCCGGGTACCACCAATCTGAAGCCCGACCTCGCCGAAAGCTACGAGATTTCGCCCGACGGCAAGACCTTCACCTTCAAGCTGCGCCATGGTGTGAAATTCCACAATGGTCGCGAGATGACGGCCGACGACGTGAAATATTCGCTCGACCGCGTCACCAATCCGAAGACGCAGAGCCCCGGCGCCGGCTTCTTCGGCTCGATCAAGGGCTATGACGATGTCGCCGCCGGCAAGGCCGAGAGCCTCTCCGGCGTCACTGTCGTCGACCCTTACACGGTCAAGTTCGAACTGACCCGCCCCGACGCCACCTTCCTGCATGTGATGGCCATCAACTTCGCCCATGTCGTGCCGAAGGAAGAGGTCGAGAAATACGGCGCCGATTTCGGCAAGCATCCGGTCGGCACCGGCGCCTTCAAGCTCGCCGAGTGGACGCTCGGCCAGCGCATCGTCTTCGAGCGCAATGCGGACTACTGGCACAAGGGCCTGCCGCATCTGGACAAGATCACCTTCGAGATCGGCCAGGAGCCGATCGTGGCGCTGCTGCGCCTGCAGAAGGGCGAGATCGACGTCCCCGGCGACGGCATTCCGCCAGCAAAATTCCAGGAGGTGATGGCCGATCCCGAGCAGAAGGCACGCGTCGTCGAAGGCGGCCAGCTGCACACCGGCTATGTCACCATGAACACCACCATGGCGCCGTTCGACAATGTTAAGGTGCGCCAGGCAGTCAACATGGCGATCAACAAGGCGCGCGTCATCCAGATCATCAACGGCCGCGCCGTGCCGGCCAACCAGCCGCTGCCGCCGTCGATGCCGGGCTACGACAAGGAATACAAGGGCTATCCCTATGACGTCGCCAAGGCCAAGGCGCTGCTCGCAGAGGCTGGCCACCCCGACGGCTTCGAGACACAGCTGTTTGCCATGAACACCGATCCCAACCCGCGCATCGCCCAGGCGATCCAGCAGGATCTGGCGGCGATCGGCATCAAGGCAAGCATCCAGTCGCTGGCGCAGGCAAACGTGATTGCCGCCGGCGGCGACAAGGCCGGCGCACCGATGATCTGGTCCGGCGGCATGGCCTGGATCGCCGACTTCCCGGATCCGTCGAACTTCTACGGCCCGATCCTCGGCTGCGCCGGTGCGGTGCCAGGCGGCTGGAACTGGTCGTGGTATTGCAACAAGGATCTCGACGCCAAGGCGGCCGAGGCCGACTCGGTGGTCGACCCGGCTAAATCAGGCGAACGCGACAAGATGTGGAGCGCCATCTACGACAAGGTGATGGAAGACGCGCCCTGGGCGCCGGTCTTCAACGAGCAGCGCTTCACCATGAAATCGGCGCGCATGGGCGGCGCCGACAACCTCTATGTCGACCCGGTTCATATCCCGATCAACTACGACAATGTGTACGTAAAAGATGTGCAATAACTGCGACTACACCATCCACGGGCGCCAACATCATTTCGGCTGGGACAATTCGTTTGCCCCGGCCGAGCGGGTGGCGCCCGGCTCGACGATCGAGTTCCAGTGCCTCGATTCCTCCGGCGGCCAGTTGCAGGCCGGCAGCACGGTCGCCGACGTCGCCAAGCTCGACTTCGCCACCGTCAATCCGGTGACCGGGCCGATCTTCGTCGAGGGCGCCGAGCCGGGTGACGCGCTGAAGGTGACGATCGAGATGTTCAAGCCGTCCGGCTTCGGCTGGACGGCCAACATTCCGGGGTTTGGGCTGCTCGCCGACGACTTCAAGGAGCCGGCGCTGAACATCTGGAAATACGACGCTGCCTCGCTCGAGCCGGCGCTGTTCGGCAAGAATGCGCGTGTGCCGTTGAAACCCTTCGCCGGCACCATAGGCAACGCGCTGGCGGAAAAGGGCCACCACTCGGTGGTGCCGCCAAGGCGCGTCGGCGGCAATCTCGACATCCGCGATCTCGCCGCCGGCACCACGCTCTATCTGCCGGTGGAAGTGGCGGGCGCGCTGTTTTCGGTTGGCGACACCCATGCCGCGCAAGGTGACGGCGAGGTCTGCGGCACGGCGATCGAAAGTCCGATGGACGTCGTGCTCAAGCTCGACCTGGTCAAGGATGCCAGGCTGAAGACGCCGCGCTTCACCACGCCAGGCCCGGTGACGCGCCATCTCGACGCCAAGGGCTATGAGGTGACGACCGGCATCGGTCCGGACCTGATGACCGGCGCCAGGGAAGCGGTTGCGCAGATGGTCGACCTGCTCGCCGGTCGTTATCACATCGACCCAGTCGAGGCCTATATGCTGGCCTCGGTCTGCGGCGATCTCCGCATCAGCGAGATCGTCGACATGCCGAACTGGGTGGTGTCGTTCTACTTTCCGCGCTGCGTGTTTGAATGAGGAGGGGGGTGTGCCGGAGTAAATCCCTCTCCGGGTCACGCGCGCAATGATCGCCGCCAGCGAACCCATACTCGGCATCGCCAACCTCTCCGTCAGCGTGCGCGGCGAGGAGGGCGAGCGCGAGGTCGTCTCCGACCTGTCGCTGACGTTGTCTCGTGGCGAGACGCTGTGCATTGCCGGTGAATCCGGCTCCGGCAAATCGATGACCGCTCTGGCCATCATGCAGCTTCTGCCGCAGCCTGCCGCCAGGATTTCATCCGGCAAGGTCCATCTCGGCGACACAGATCTGACGATTCTGGACGAGCGCCGGATGCGGCGCATTCGCGGCAACCGCATCGCCATGATCTTCCAGGAGCCGATGACCTCACTCAACCCGGTGCTGTCGATCGGCCGGCAGCTCACCGAATCCATCGAGGCGCATACCTCCCTGTCGCAGAGCGAGGCTCGCCAGCGTGCCATCGAGGCGCTGAAGGCGGTGCGCATTTCGGAAGCCGAAAGCCGGCTAAAGCAGTTTCCGCACGAACTGTCCGGCGGCATGCGCCAGCGGGTGATGATCGCCATGGCGCTGGCGCTCGAGCCGGACGTGCTGATCGCCGACGAGCCGACGACGGCGCTCGACGTCACCGTGCAAGGCGAGGTGCTGGAACTTTTGCGCGATCTGCAGCGCCAGCATGGCACCAGCGTCATCCTCATCACTCATGACATGGGCGTCGTCGCCGAAATGGCCGACCGCGTCATCATCATGCGGCATGGCCGCATGGTCGAAGAGGGAAAAACCGCTGACATTTTCGCCAGGCCGCAAGCCGGCTACACGCGCGAGCTGCTGGCCGCCGTGCCGCGCATCGGCAGCGGTATCGGTCGCCAGGAATCCAGGAGTGCCGAGACGGCAACGCCGGCCAATGTCGCTGACGTCAAGGACCTGCATGTCCGTTTCGACCTGCATGGCGGCTTCTTCGGCCGGGTCACTCGTCGCGTCCACGCCGTCGAAGGCGTCAGCTTCTCGATCGCGCCCAACGAGACGCTGGCGCTGGTCGGCGAATCCGGTTGTGGCAAGTCGACCACCGCCAAGGCGCTGGCCGGACTGGTGCCCTACAGCGGCGACATCGCCATTGGCGGCCGCAATCTGTCCGGCCTCGGCCGCGACGAGCGCAAGGCGGTGCGCCGCGACGTGCAGATGATTTTCCAGGACCCCTATGCCTCGTTGGACCCGCGCATGCGTGTCGGCGACCTCGTCGCCGAGCCGCTGCTGATCCACGGTATCGCCTCGAAGGAAGAGCGCAGCGAGCGTGTCGCGGCGCTGTTCGAGCGCGTCGGCCTGTCGCCCGATCAGATGGAACTCTATCCGCATGAATTCTCCGGCGGCCAGCGCCAGCGCGTCTGCATTGCCCGCGCGCTTGCACTGCGGCCGAAGCTGATCATCGCCGACGAAAGCGTCTCGGCGCTCGACGTCTCGGTGCAGGCGCGCGTGCTCGATCTGTTGAAGGAGTTGCAGCGCGAATTCGGCGTCGCCTATCTCTTCATCTCGCATGACATGGCGGTGGTCGAGAACATCTCCGACCGCGTCGCCGTCATGTATCTCGGCCAGATCGTCGAGATGGGCACCCGCGACCAGGTCTTTTCCAACCCGCGCCATCCCTACACCAGGCGCCTGATCGAAGCCGTGCCCGTGCCCGATCCCGCGCAGCGCAGAAGCCGCTTCGCGCGCCTCGACCAGGAAATCCCGAGCGCCACCCGCAGGATCGGCGAGGCGCCGCTGAAACTGGCGCTGAGGGATGTCGGCAACGGCCACCTCGTCGCCGTCGAGGGCTGAGCCGGCACTGCCGCCGGGCGGTTCACATGTTTGTGTCTCTATCTCTCGCCCAAGGCTCGCGTTCCGCCGCCAAACCGTATCGCTTCGAACACTAAATCCCTAACGGCCTCTTGCCCTCTGTCCCTATCTTCCTCATGTTCAATACCATTGCGATGATCGATCGTAGGAGGGTCGGTCGGATTCATCGCTATGGGAGGAAGTCAACCATGAAGGTAAGCCTTTTCGTTTCCGCGGCACTTCTCGCCGCATCCGCGATCCCCGCTTCGGCCGCCGAAATTTCCGACGGCAAGGTCAAGATCGGCATCCTCAACGACCAGTCGGGCGTCTACGCCGACTTCGGCGGCAAGTGGTCGGTCGAGGCGGCCAAGATGGCCGTCGAGGATTTCGGCGGCAAGGTGCAGGGAGCGCCGATAGAAATCATCAGCGCCGACCACCAGAACAAGCCGGATATCGCCTCCAACATCGCCCGGCAGTGGTACGACACCGAGCAAGTCGATGCCATCATGGAACTGACGACCTCTTCGGTAGCGCTCGCCGTCCAGGGGATTTCCAAGGAAAAGAAGAAGATCGACATCGTCACCGGCGCGGCGACCACGGAGCTGACCGGCAAACAGTGCTCGCCCTACGGCTTCCACTGGGCCTATGACACTCACTCGCAGGCGGTGGGTACCGGCGGCTCTCTCGTGCAGCAGGGCGGCGACAGCTGGTTCTTCGTCACCGTCGACTATGCATTCGGCTATTCGCTGAAGGATCAGACCACCAAGTTCGTCGAAAGCCATGGCGGCAAGGTGCTGGGCGAGGTGCGTTATCCCTTGGGATCGACCGATTATTCGTCCTTCCTGCTGCAGGCGCAATCGTCGGGCGCCAAGGTCATCGGCTTGGCCAATGCCGGCCTCGATACCTCCAACTCCATCAAGCAGGCGGCCGAATTCGGCATCGTGCAGGGCGGTCAGCGTCTTGCCGCACTCCTGTTCACGCTGGCCGAGGTGCATGGGCTTGGCCTTCAAGCGGCGCAGGGCGTCGTGTTGACCGAAGGCTATTACTGGGATCGCGACGACAAGAGCCGCGAATTCGGGCAGCGCTTCTTCAAGCGCACCAACCGCATGCCGAACATGATCCAGGCCGCGACCTATTCGGCGGTGACGCAGTATTTGAAGGCGATCGACAAGGCCGGCACGGACGAGACCGAAGCCGTCGCCAAGCAGCTGCATTCGATGCCTGTGGACGACGCGGTGATAACCAACGGCAAGGTGCAGGCGGACGGCAACATGGTCCACGACATGTACCTCTACCAGGTCAAGTCGCCAGCCGAGAGCACCAAGGATTGGGACTACTACAAATATCTCGCCACCATTCCAGGCAACGAGGCCTTCCTCAGCGAGAAGGAAAGCGGCTGTTCGACGGCCGGCCAGTGATAGGCGCGGCCGATGGCGCCGACTGACCTGGACGCGAACGAGCCGCGGGTTGTGCTTTCCGCCCGCGGGTTGCGACGCGACTTTGCCGGCTTCATCGCCGTCAAAAACGTCGATATCGATGTCCGCCATGGCAACATCCATGCCCTGATCGGACCCAACGGCGCCGGCAAGACGACCGTCTTCAACCTGCTCACCAAGTTCCTGGCGCCGACCAGCGGCAGGATCGAGCTGCTTGGCCACGACATCACCCGCACCTCGCCGGCCAGGGTTGCGCGGATGGGGCTGGTGCGCTCGTTCCAGATATCGGCGATTTTTCCGCACCTCAGCGTGCTCGACAATGTCCGCGTCGCGCTGCAGCGGCCGGGAGGGCTCGGCGTTCAGTTCTGGCGCTCGCTCGCGGCGCTCGACCGGCTGACGCCGCGCGCCGAGGAATTGCTGCGCTCGGTTGGTCTCGACGACGCCAGGAACAGGCTCGCCGGCGATCTTTCCTATGGCAGGAAACGCGTGCTGGAGATCGCCACGACGCTCGCGCTCGATCCGAAAGTGCTGCTGCTGGACGAGCCGATGGCCGGCATGGGGCACGAGGACGTGGCCACGGTTTCCAGCCTCATCCGTTCGGTTGCCAGGGATCGCGCCGTGCTGATGGTTGAGCACAATCTGACCGTGGTGGCCGACCTTTGCGACTGGATAACGGTCATGCAGCGCGGCGAGGTGCTGGCCGCTGGCGACTACGCCACCGTTAGCCGCGACGAGCGCGTCAAGATCGCCTATATGGGCACCGCCGATGACTAGTGCCGCACCTCTGCTTGCCGTCACCGGCCTCAACGCCTGGTATGGCGAGGGCCATGCGCTGCACGGTGTCGATCTGGAAGTGTTTGCCGGCGAGACGGTCACGCTGCTCGGCCGCAACGGCGTCGGCAAGACGACGACGCTGCGCGCCATCATGGGGTTGATCCGCAAGCGGACCGGCCGGATCGCCTTCGACGGCAAGGACCTGATGCGGCTGCCGCTGCACCGCACCGCCCATCAAGGCATCGGCTTCGTGCCGGAGGAGCGCGGCATCTTCGCAACGCTGACCGTGGACGAGAATCTGGTTCTGCCGCCGGTCGTCGCGCAGGGCGGCATGAGCGTCGAGGAGATATTCGATCTGTTCCCCAATCTGAAGGAGCGGCGCAACAGTCCCGGCACCAGGCTGTCGGGCGGCGAACAGCAGATGCTGGCGATCGCGCGCATGCTGCGAACCGGCGTGAAGATGCTGCTCCTCGACGAACCGACGGAGGGGCTCGCTCCCGTCATCGTGCAGCGCATCGGCGCGTTGCTGGCGACGTTGAAAAAGCGCGGCATGACGATCCTGCTGGTCGAGCAGAACTTTCGCTTCGCCAGTCGTGTCGCCGACCGTTTCTATCTGATGGAGCACGGCAAGGTGGTGGCGGGGTTTCCGGTCGGCGAACTGCCGGACCGCATGGCGCAGCTCCACGAAGTCCTGGGTGTATGATGGCGCCATGACGATGATCTTCGGAATCCCGGTTCAGGCCTTCCTCGGCCAATTGCTGGTCGGCCTGATCAACGGCTCGTTCTACGCCATGCTGAGCCTGGGCCTGGCTGTCATATTCGGCTTGCTGCGCGTCATCAATTTCGCCCATGGCGCCCAGTATATGTTCGGCGCCTTCGTCGGCTATCTGCTTCTCACCCATCTCGGCATCGGCTATTGGCCCGCTTTGATCCTTGTGCCGCTGATCGTTGGCGTCTTCGGCGTCGTGGTCGAGCGCCTGGCGCTGTCGAGGCTGTACGATCTCGATCCGCTCTACGGGCTGCTCTTCACCTTCGGCCTCGCTCTCGTGCTCGAAGGCATCTTCCGCTATTATTACGGCGTCTCGGGAAACCCTTACGCCGTGCCGCCGCTGCTTGCCGGCGGCACCAATCTCGGCTTCATGTTCCTGCCCAACTATCGCGGCTGGGTCGTGGTCGCCTCGCTGATCGTCTGCTTCGGCACCTGGGCGCTGATCGAGAAGACCAGGCTTGGATCCTATCTGCGCGCGGCAACCGAGAATCCCCGTCTCGTCCAGGCTTTCGGCGTCAACGTGCCGTTGCTGCTGACCCTCACCTACGGCCTTGGCTCCGCGCTGGCCGGGCTTGCCGGCATTCTAGCAGCACCGATCTATCAGGTGAGCCCGCTTATGGGATCGGACCTCATCATCGTCGTCTTCGCGGTGGTGGTGGTCGGCGGCATGGGATCGATCCTCGGTGCGATCGTCACCGGCTACATGCTTGGCCTCGCCGAGGGCCTGACCAAGGTCTTCTACCCCGAGGCCTCCAATCTCGTGGTCTTCGTCATCATGGCCATCGTGCTTCTGGTCCGGCCGGCTGGCCTGTTCGGAAGGGACGCTTGACATGTCGGAAGGGACATCTGACATGACCGAACTGACGCTTCGCGAGGCATCGGCCAAAACCTCGGCACGGCTGGAATGGATGCTGGTCGGGCTCGGCATCCTGGCGCTGCTGGTAGCGCCTTTCCTGATCTATCCGATCTTCCTGATGAAGATGCTGTGTTTCGCGCTGTTTGCCTGCGCGTTCAATCTTCTGCTCGGCTATACCGGGCTCTTATCGTTCGGCCACGCCACCTTCTTCGGCGGCGCCGCCTACTTCACTGCGCATGCCGTCAAGGTCTGGGGCTGGCCGCCGGAAGCCGGCATTCTGCTCGGCATGGCGGGTGCGGCCTTGCTCGGCCTTGTCATGGGCTTTTTCGCAATTCGCCGGCAAGGCATCTATTTCGCCATGATCACGCTGGCGCTGTCGCAGATGTTCTTCTTCTTCTGTGTGCAGTCGCCCTTCACGCAAGGCGAGGACGGCATTCAGGGCGTGCCGCGCGGCATGCTGCTTGGCGTCCTCGACCTGAACGTCTCGCTGAACATGTATTACTTCGTGCTGGCGGTGTTCCTGATCGGCGTCTTCGCCATCTGGCGCATCGTCAAATCGCCGTTCGGCATGATCCTGCGC
>NZ_RZPW01000900.1:0-2293 GCF_003998455.1 Mesorhizobium sp. M7A.F.Ca.CA.001.08.2.1
CGCTGTAGGTGGCGTCAGAGCCTGATGTGGTCTCGGCCGACTTGTTGCGGGAGGCCGAGCCGGAGCCGTCGGCCGAAGGCAGCAATGTGCCGGCACTCTGGCGATAGCTGGCGCGCGCCTCGCGGATTTTTGCCTTGGCGGTGGCGACATCGAGATTGCCGGCAACCGCTTCCTCGACAAGCGTGTTCAGCTCGGGATCGCGTAGCCGCTGCCACCATTTTGACAGTCGTGCCGGCTGGGCAGGCATTGTCGGCTTCTGGCCGCTCCAATTCGCCGGCATTGCCATTATCGGTGTCTGATAATCCGGACCGACGACGCATCCCGCGAGCAGGACAGCGGTGAGCATAGGCGCAAGAAGCCGCCTCGCGGCCACCGAGCCACGTTCCAAACCTGTCATGTGAAGTTTCCTTATTGCTGGGTGGCCGTCACCGGCGTCTCGCCCGTATCTGGTTTGGCCGCCCTGCCCTTGAAGATGCGCCGCACCGTGACGAACAATAGCGGCACCAGGAAGACGCCGATCACCGTCGCCGCGATCATGCCGCCCATCACGCCGATGCCGACCGAGTTCTGCGCGCCCGAGCCCGCACCGCTGGCGATCGCCAGCGGCAGCACACCGAGGATGAAGGCCAGCGACGTCATCAGGATCGGCCGCAGCCGTTGTCGCGCCGCCTCCAGCGTCGCCTCGACCAGCCCCATCCCGGCGGCTTGCCGCTCGATGGCGAACTCGACGATGAGGATGGCGTTCTTGGCGGCGAGACCGATCGTGGTCAAAAGGCCGACCTTGAAATAAACGTCGTTGGACTGGCCGAACAGGCTGGCCGCCAGCAGCGCGCCGAAGATGCCGATCGGCACCGACAGCATGACCGCGAACGGGATCGACCAGCTCTCATAAAGTGCGGCCAGGCACAGGAACACGACCAGCGCTGAGATCGCATAGAGCGACAGCGCCTGGTTGCCGGAAAGCTTCTCCTGGTGCGACAGCCCGGTCCACTCGTGCGAATAGCCGGCGGGCAATTGCGCGACGAGCTTGTCGATCTCGTCCATGGCGGCACCCGAGCTGACCCCCGTGGCCGCCGCGCCCTGGATCTCGACCGCCGCCGAACCATTGTAGCGCTCCAGCCTGGGCGAGCCGAATGTCCAGTGGCTGGAGGCAAAGGCCGAGAACGGCACCATGGCGCCGCTGGCGTTGCGGACCTGCCATTTGTCCAAATCTTCCGGCTGCATGCGGAAGTTCGGGTCCGACTGCAGATAGACCGGTTTCACCCGCCCGCGATCGATGAAGTCGTTGACGTAATCGCTGCCCCAGGCGGTCGAAAGCGTGTTGTTGATGTCGGCCAGGCTGACGCCCAGCGCGCTGGCCTTCTCCTGGTCGATGTCGACCGAGAATTGCGGCTGGTCTTCCTGGCCGTTGGGCCTTGTGTTGGCGAGCACCTTGCTCTGCCCGGCCAGGGCCAGAAGCTGGTTGCGCGTCTGGATCAGCGCGTCATGGCCGGCGCCGTTGACGTCCTGCAGGTAGAAGTCGAAGCCGTTGGTGTTGCCGAAGCCCTGGATGGCGGGAGGCGCGAGCGCGAAGACTTGCGCGTCCCTGATCTTCGAAAACGCGCCCATCGCCCGGCCGGCGATGGCCTGCGCGGCGGAAGCCGGCGATTTGCGCAGGTCGAAATCCTTCAGCCGCACGAAAGCGATGCCGACATTCTGCCCTGCGCCGCCGAAGCCGAAGCCGGAGGCGGTGAACACCCCGTCGACGACGTCCTTCTCCTGGTTGAGATAATGGTCGGTCACTTCTGCCAGCACGCGCTCCGTGCGATCCTGCGTCGCGCCGACCGGCAGCTGCACGCTGGTGATCAGGATGCCCTGGTCCTCTTCCGGCAGGAACGAGCTCGGCAGCCGGGCAAACATCCAGCCCACGGCAACGACGATGGCCAGGAACACGACGAGGAAGCGCCAGGATCGGTTGATGATGCCGTGCGAGCCGTCGCGGTAGGCAAGCGTGCCGCGGTCGAAGACACGGTTGAACCAGCCGAACGGGCCGGTCTGCGTCGCATGGTCCTTGGGCGGCCGCAGGATGGTGGCGCAAAGTGCGGGCGTCAGCACAAGGGCGACCAGCACGGACAGCACCATCGCCGAGACGATGGTCACCGAGAATTGCCGGTAGATGATGCCGGTCGAGCCGCCGAAGAAAGCCATCGGCACGAACACGGCCGAAAGCACCGTGGCGATGCCGATCAGCGCGCCGGTGATTTCGTGCATCGACTTGCGCGTCGCCTCCTTCGGCGACAGGCCTTCCTCCTGC
>NZ_RZPW01000901.1:0-2276 GCF_003998455.1 Mesorhizobium sp. M7A.F.Ca.CA.001.08.2.1
GTCTGCCCGGGCCGGATGGGCGGGGGTCGTAAGGTGACTGACCTTGTTGGCGAACCAACCGAAACCGCCGGCAAACAAAGTTGCAAGGATGAGGACGGAGAGGGCGGACAGGCGCAACGTGGCTCTTAGACGGCTCACAGCGCGGCGGTCATGCGAACGTGCAACCACCACTGGCATCTGCCCAGCCGTACCGGTCGAATCCCGCGCGTCCATCGCCATATGGTTAATCCTGAAATGCGGCCTTGGGTAGGTAAAAGACGCACTTTGCGTTACGCGAATTCTCTATTCGTGATCACCCTGTTTTATCCATGTCGTTATCCCAAAACCCGTTCCCACTTTTGGGCGACATGAATTAACCTGCATCCGGTTGGCGGACATCGATGTCGCTGAGATAGGCAACGACGGTGGCGTGCGAGGTTGCCGCCGTCAGTCCGCCGATCACCAGCACCATCAAGACGACACCGAGATAGCCTGCCGAACCGATGGCGAAATTGCCGAACAGGGCGGTCGCCTGGTCGGCCTGCGGCGTCGCCATATTGCGCGACGACCACCAGGAAAAGACGATGAACACGAGCACTGCCGCAGCACCGCCGGCCGCCGCTCCCTTCATGCCGGTGACCAGGAAATGCCGGCGGAATTCGCGCGCGATAAAGCGTGCCTCGGCGCCGACGAAATGCAGGACTTCGATGATGTGACCGTTGCCGGCCATGGCGCCGCGCGTCGCGAACACCACCGTCAGCACCGTCGCCGACAGCATCAGCGCCAGCACGGCGATGCCGATGGTCACCGTGGTGCGGGCCATCGCCACCAGCCGGTCGACCCAGGTGCGGTGATCGTCGAGCGATGCGCTCGGCAGTTTCGGGGTGATCGCGGCGCGTATGGCGGCGAAATCGGGCGGGCTGTTCTCGTCGATGGTGACGATGATCAGTCGCGGCACCGGCAATTCGTCGATGTTGAGGCCCGAGCCCAGCCAGGGCTCAAGGAGCCGCGCGGTCGCCTCGCGGTCGATGATCCGGGTCGCCTTGACGCCGGGGAATTCGCCGGCGATCTGGGAGGCCTGGGTAAGGGCTGCTTCCATGTCGAGGCCGTCGACCGGCTTGATCTGGATCGTTGCCTCGCGTGAAATCTGGTTTTCCCAGACGGACGCTGTGTCGCGCACCAGCGTCACCGCGCCGAAAGTCAGGCAGGACAGGAAGGTCATGATGGCGATGACCAGCACCAGCGCCCGGCCGGCGATGTTCTGCGCCGGCACGATCGGCGCCATCCTGCGCTGGGCGCGCGGCTTTGCTTCGGTCGCCTCGGCGTCCTGCTCCCTTTCCACAAAATGTTCGGCGGACAGTTCAGTCATAGATATCCAGCCTTCCCCCGGCCAGGATCATGCGGCGCGCGTCGACCTGCTCCATCAGGCCGAGGTCGTGGGTGGCGATCACCACGGCGGTGCCGAGACGGTTGAGTTCGATGAACAGCCGCAGCAGGCGTCGCGCCAGCGGCGGATCGACATTGCCGGTCGGTTCGTCGGCGAGCAGGATTTCCGGCTGCTCGATCAGCGCCCGCGCGATCGCGGCGCGCTGCTTCTCGCCACCGGACAGAACCGGCGGCAGCACATGCATGCGTTCGCCCAGCCCGACCCACTTCAACAGCTCGGTGACATCGGTGCGGTAGCTCGCCTCCTCGCGCCCGCGCACGCGCAGCGGCAGCGCGACGTTCTCATAGGTGGTCATGTGGTCGAGCAGGCGAAAATCCTGGAACACCACGCCGATCCGGCGTCTGAGATGCGGCAGCTCGGTGCGGGAAATGCGGGAGCGATCCTTGCCGAAGATGGTGATCAGCCCGCGCGTCGGCTTCAGCGACATGAACAGCAGGCGCAGCAAGGTCGTCTTGCCGGCGCCCGAAGGCCCGCTGAGGAATTGGAAGGAGCGCTCCGGAATGTGCAGGGAGATGTCGCGGAGGATTTCCGGACCCATGCCATAGCGGAGGCCGACATTTTCGAAGCGAATCAATTTCGACGACCTGAAATTCGGCACGGCAGCGAGCCGGCCTGTTCTGGGTAAAGACCATCGGCCGGCATGGTTAACCGGCGGTTAATTCCTAGGCTCTTTCGACTCGTCACGAGGGCTCCGGTGGGGAAGCGTTAACCATTTGTGTTTACGCAAAAGAAACGAAAAGCGAACACGTGCTGCAATGCTGGGGCCATGATGGCTGACGATCGAACCGCGCGCCCGGTTTCCGGCGAAATCATGACCGATCCGGCGGCAATTGCCGCGGCGGACCGGTTC
>NZ_RZPW01000902.1:0-2271 GCF_003998455.1 Mesorhizobium sp. M7A.F.Ca.CA.001.08.2.1
CCTCGGCGTAGAGCGCGTCGGCCTGTGCCCGTTCGGGCAGGCCGGGAATGACGCCGAGCCTTGTGCAGGCGATGCCGCCGCAGACGACGCCGAAGCGGACCGCATCGACGATATCGCGACCTTCGGCCAGCGCCACCGCGAAGCCGGAGTTGAACGCGTCGCCGGCGCCGGTGGTGTCGACCACGGCGACGGGCACGGCCGGTACCATGATGTCGAGATCGTCGGTCAGGATCAGCGCGCCGCTGCGGCCGAGCGTAACCACCACATTGCGCACGCCACGGCGGCGCAATTCGCCGGCAAGCTCGCGCGATGAGCGCGGATCGTCGGCGGGCAGGCCGAGCAGGATGCGCAGCTCGCTCTCGTTGGGGGTCAGATAATCGACGGAGGCGAAGATCGCGTCGGGAAGCTGGCGTGCCGGTGCTGGATTGAGGATGGTGCGGGCGCCATGCTTGCGGCCAAGCTGCATGGCGCGGGCGGCGGCGGCGATCGGCACTTCGAGCACGGTCATGACGACATCGCTCCCGGCGATGCGCTCTTCGGCCGCGTCGACGGTCGCGGCATCCATCAGCTCGTTGGCGCCCATGTCGAGGATGATGAAGTTCTCACCCTTGTCGTTGAGGATGATGAAGCCGACGCCGGTGGCGCGTTCGGTTGTCGTCGTGACCAGGCTCGCATTGACGCCCTCGGCGGCATAGAGGTCGGTTGCGATGCCGGCCAGCTTGTCGGTGCCGATGATGGCGACCAGCGCCGAGCGCGCGCCAAGCCTTGCGGTGGCCACCGCTTGGTTGGAGCCCTTGCCGCCGGCGCCCATGTCGAAGTCGGTGCCGAGCATCGTCTCGCCGAAGATCGGCAGTTTGGGCGCCCGCATGGTCAGGCCGACCGCGAAACTGCCGACGATTGTAATTCTTGGTGCGGTCTTGCTCATCAATGCCTCGTTCAGGATGCCATGGCGCGGGCCAGGATCGCTTCCTCGTTGATACCGGCTCCGGTCAGCTCGCCCGATATGCCACCATTGCGCAGCACCAGAACGCGTTCGGCGTTCATGATCAACTCGGGGATCTCCGACGAGATCATCACCACCGCGACGCCCTCGGCGGCGATGCCGCGCAATATGGCGTAGATCTCGGCCTTGGCGCCGACATCGACGCCGCGCGTCGGCTCGTGCAGCACCAGCACGCGCGGGTTTGTGACGAGGCTGCGCCCGAGGATGATTTTCTGCTGGTTGCCGCCCGACAGTGTCGCCAGCTTCTGGCCAAGATGTGAAATGCGCGCGTCGAGCCGCGCGACCTGCGCGCGGGCCTCGCGGCGCACGGCACCACGCCGCATGAAGCCAGCCAGCGAGAAGCGCGGCAGCGAGGCCGAGACGACATTGTTGGCGACGCTCATCGACAGCAGCGCACCGGCGCCGCGCCGGTCTGCCGGCACCAGCGCCATGCCACTGCGGATTGAGGCCTGCGGGTCGGCGGCGCGCAATTCCTTGCCGTCTACGGTGACGCGGCCGCTGCGCTGGCACAGGCCGAACAGCGCCTCGCCCAGCATGTCCTTGCCGGAATCCGGCAGGCCGCCAATGCCGAGAATTTCGCCGGCGCGGGCATGAAAGCTCAGCCTGTCCAGCCCTGGCGCGGTCAGCTTCTCGACCGACAGCACTATGGGCGCGTCATCCGACCGCGCTTCAGCTTGCAGCGACCATTGCGCCGCCGTATCGAGGTCGCGGCCGACCATGGCGCGGATCAACCGGTCCTCCGACAGGCCGTCATTGTCCATTGTCTCGATGGTACGGCCGTCGCGCATCACGGTGACGCGGTCGGCAAGGTCGAGCACTTCCTTCAGGTGATGCGAGACGTAGATCACGGTGACGCCTTCGCCGCGCAATTGCCTGACGATCTCGAACAGACGCTCGCTCTCGCGCTTGGACAGCGCCGAATTGGGTTCGTCGAGCACCAGCACGCGGGCGCGCTGGCGGATGGCGCCGGCGATCTCGACCAACTGCATCTCGGCCACCGACAGGCGCGAGACCCTGGTGTCGGGATCGAGCGCGCCCATGCCGAGCCGGGTCAATGCCGCGCGCGCCTCGCGCCGCATCTGGTCGCGCGGCACGAAGGATAGTGACGAGCGCGCCGCCATGTCCGACATCATGATGTTTTCGGCGATGGTCAGCGTCGGGCAGAGCGCCAGTTCCTGGTAGACCACCGTGATGCCGGCGGCGCGGCTGGCCAGCGGCGAGGCAATGGTGGCGGGGCTGCCGTCGATACGGCTTTCGCCGCCGTCCGG
>NZ_RZPW01000903.1:0-2268 GCF_003998455.1 Mesorhizobium sp. M7A.F.Ca.CA.001.08.2.1
CGATCAATCTGGCCAAGCATGCGGATCTCAAGATCGGCGTCGTGCCGGTCATCAATCTCGAATGGATCCAGAAGATCCATCGCGACCGTTCGACACGCGGCTATTCCACCGAGGCGGTGATGGACGTGATCCTGCGCCGGATGCCCGACTATGTCCGCTACATTGTCCCGCAATTCTCGCAGACCGCCATCAACTTCCAGCGCGTGCCGATCGTCGATACGTCCAACCCGTTCATCGCGCGCTGGATTCCGACACCCGACGAATCGATGCTGGTTATCCGCTTCGCCAATCCGCGCGGCATCGATTTTCCGTATCTGCTGTCGATGATCCACGACTCGTTCATGTCGCGGCCAAATTCCATCGTGGTGCCAGGCAACAAGCTCGATCTTGCCATGCAGCTGATCCTGACGCCGCTCATCCTGCAATTGGTTGAACGCAAGAGCCGTGTGTCGTGAGGAGGATGCAATGACCAGCCAAACAGCACTGAAGCCCGTCACCACAACCGCTCCCGTCTCGGAGCGCGAGATGGCGAACGCCATTCGCGCGCTGGCGATGGACAGCGTCCAAAAGGCGAATTCGGGTCACCCTGGCATGCCGATGGGCATGGCCGATGTCGCAACGGTGCTGTTCAACCGCTTCATTAATATCGATCCGTCGAGACCGGACTGGCCCGACCGTGACCGTTTCGTGCTTTCAGCCGGCCACGGCTCGATGCTGCAATACGCGCTGCATCATCTGCTCGGCTACGAAGACATGCAGGTCGAGGAATTGCAGCGATTTCGGCAGCTGGGCAGCCGCACCGCCGGACATCCGGAATACGGCCATGCGCTTGGCGTGGAGACCACCACCGGACCGCTTGGACAGGGCATTTCCACGGCGGTCGGCATGGCGCTGGCGGAACGCATGCTTGCCGCCCGCTACGGTGCCGATCTGGTCGATCATCATACCTATGTGATTGCGGGCGACGGCTGCCTTCAGGAGGGAATCAGTCACGAGGCGATAGACCTCGCTGGTCACCTGAAGCTTTCCCGCCTGATTGTCTTCTGGGACGACAATGCGATTTCCATTGACGGGCCGACCTCCCTCTCCACGTCGATGGACCAGCCGGCGCGCTTCAAGGCCGCCGGCTGGGATGTCCAAAGTGTCGCCGGGCACGACATGGCAGCAGTCGCCGCGGCAATCGAGGCGGCGCGGCGGTCGGATCGGCCATCGCTGATTGCCTGCCGCACAGTGATCGGCATGGGTGCCCCCAATCTCGGCGGTTCGGAAAAGACGCACGGCGCACCGCTGGGTGAAGCAGAGATCGCCGCGACACGCGAAAACATCGGCTGGGCCCACGCGCCGTTCGAAGTGCCGGATGATATCCTTTTCGCCTGGCGCGAGATTGCCGGTCGCGGCGAAGCGATGCGGCGCGCCTGGGAGCAGCGGCTTGCCGCCTCGCCGCGACGCGAGGCTTTTGAAAACGCCGTCGCCGCCGAACTGGCCGACACGGTCTTCGACGCGCTCGAAGCCTTTCGTCGCGAACATGTCGAGAAGGCAACCAAGGTGGCGACGCGAAAAGCCTCCGAAATGGTGCTGGAGGCCATCAACGGCGCAACGGAATTGACCGTCGGCGGCTCGGCCGATCTGACGCACTCGAATCTGACGATCACCAAGGGCATGAACCGCATTGCGCCGAGTGACTATGCCGGCCGCTACATTCACTACGGCATTCGTGAACACGGCATGGCGGCCGCCATGAACGGCATCGCGCTGCATGGAGGGTTCGTGCCTTATGGCGGTACGTTCCTGTGCTTCGCCGATTATGCGCGCGGCGCGATGCGGCTCTCGGCGCTCATGGGCCAGCGCGTCATCTATGTGATGACACACGATTCCATCGGCCTCGGCGAGGACGGTCCGACGCACCAGCCGGTCGAGCACCTGGCGATGCTGCGTGCCACGCCCAATCTCAACGTCTTCCGTCCGGCGGATGTCATCGAAACGGCGGAGTGCTGGGAACTCGCGCTGAAGAGCAAGGATCGGCCGAGCGTCCTGGTGCTGTCGCGCCAGAACCTGCCGATGCTGCGTCGGTCGCACAGTGACGAGAACCGCTCCCGCCAAGGTGCCTACGTCCTGCGCGAACCAGCCGAGCACCGTGCCGTCACCCTGATCGCCACCGGCTCGGAGGTCGAGATCGCGGTTGCTGCCGCCGAAAGGCTGGAGACCGAGCATGGTGTCGCCGCCGCCGTCGTGTCGATGCCGTGCTGGGAGCTTTTCGAGGAGCAGGAA
>NZ_RZPW01000904.1:0-2266 GCF_003998455.1 Mesorhizobium sp. M7A.F.Ca.CA.001.08.2.1
TCGACCGGTGCTTCCGCCTCGGCAGCCGGCTCTTCGGCGACGATTTCGGCTGCGGCCTTCTTCGGCTTGGCGGCACGGCGTGGCTTCTTCGGCTTCTCCGTGCTCGGCGCGTCGTCATTGGCCGGAGCAAGCACCACCGGCTCTTCGGCCGCTGCGGTAACCACCGGCTCGCTAGCGATCACCTCGGTTGCCGAGACTTCGCCTTCGGACGCGTCGGCTGCTTCGCCAGCACTTGCCTCAGCCTCGCCTTCACCGTCTTCGCGGCGGTTGCGCTTGCCGCCGCGCTTGCCGCGCCGGCGCTTCTTGCCCTGGCCTTCGTCCGAAGCTTCAGCTGTGGCAGGAGTTTCGGAAACACCAACAGGGGCATTGTCGTCCGCTTCCGCGTCGCCATCTCCGGCGGCCGAGTCCGAGTCCGAAAACTCGCCGGCCGGAGCCGAGACGGAAGCACCGTCCGCAGGGGCGCCATGTTCGCGATCGCGATCCTTGCCGCCACGCCGACGCCGACGCTTGCGGCGCTTGCGGTCGCGGCCTTCGCCTTCCTCACCACCGGCAGCGGGCCGCGGCTGCTGTTGCTGCGGCTGCTGGCGTGGCTGTTCTGCCTGGATCGGCGCCTCGTCGTCTTCCTCGATGACGGCAATCTCATCCTCGGGCTCGTCCGGCTCGACATAGGCCGGGAAGCTGCGCGCCTCGACAAAGCCTTCCGGCTTTTCAGCCAACGCGCCGCGGAAGATCGCATAGTGCTGCGAACCCACCGAATCGTCGGCCTCGACGGTGATCGTCAGCCCGAAGCGGCTTTCGAGCTCCACCAGCGTGCCGCGCTTGTGGTTGAGCACGTAGAGTGCTGTCGCCGCCGGCGTCCGCACCGTGATGTGGCTGCGCGAATCCTTGAGCAGGAATTCCTCGATCGCCCGCACCACCATCAGCGCGACCGACGAATCGGAGCGCACATGGCCGGTGCCGCCGCAATGCGGGCAAGGCTTCATGGTCGATTCCAGCACGCTGGCGCGGATGCGCTGGCGTGACATCTCCATCAGGCCGAAATGCGAGATACGGCCGACCTGGATGCGCGCACGATCGTTCTTGAGGTGATCCTTCAGCCGCTTCTCGACGGAGCGGTTGTTGCGGTTCTCCTCCATGTCGATGAAGTCGATGACGATCAGGCCGGCAAGATCGCGCAGCCTGAGCTGACGCGCGACTTCCTCGGCCGCTTCCAGATTGGTGTGGAGCGCGGTGTCCTCGATCGAGTGCTCCTTGGTGGAGCGGCCCGAATTCACGTCGATGGCAACCAGCGCTTCGGTCTGGTTGATGATGATGTAGCCGCCGCTCTTCAGCGTCACTTGCGGCTGCAGCATGCGGTCGAGCTGTGCCTCGATGCCGTTGCGCACGAAGATCGGCGTCGTGTCGCGGAACGGCTGAACCACCTTGGCGTGGCTCGGCATCAGCATGCGCATGAAGTCCTTGGCCTCGCGGTAGCCTTCCTCGCCGGAGACAAGAATCTCGTCGATATCCTTGTTGTAGAGGTCGCGCACCGAGCGCTTGATCAGGCTGCCTTCCTCGTAGACCAGGGCAGGGGCCGTGGACTGCAAGGTGAGATTGCGGACATTTTCCCAAAGCCGCATCAGATATTCGTAGTCGCGCTTGATCTCTGCCTTGGTGCGGCTCTCGCCGGCGGTGCGCAGGATGACGCCCATGCCCTGCGGCACTTCGAGATCGGCGACGACCTCCTTGAGCCGCTTGCGGTCGACCGCGCTGGTGATCTTGCGCGAAATGCCGCCGCCACGCGCCGTGTTCGGCATCAGCACCGAATAGCGGCCGGCCAGCGACAGATAGGTGGTCAGCGCCGCGCCCTTGTTGCCGCGCTCTTCCTTGACGACCTGCACCAGGAGGATCTGCCGGCGCTTGATCACTTCCTGGATCTTGTACTGGCGGCGCACCGGCTTGCGGCGGTTGCGCACTTCTTCCAGCGCATCCTCGGCGCCGACCGATTCGACCTCGTGATCGTCCGGATGCGAGGACTGCACTTCTTCCAGCATGCCGCGATCTTTGTCGCCGGAGGTCGCTTCGCTGCCTTGTTCGGCCAGCGGGACGGCTTCGGAAATCACATCGGCCTCGACCGAGGCGGCGATCGACGTCGGGCCGCCTTCGCGGATTTCGCCTTCGTCCTGCTCGGCCGAATCCTCGCCATGCTCGGACGCATCGGCATGTTCGGACGAATCAGCCGCATGTTCGATGATCTCGGACGTGTGCGAGATGTCCTCGACACCAG
>NZ_RZPW01000905.1:0-2262 GCF_003998455.1 Mesorhizobium sp. M7A.F.Ca.CA.001.08.2.1
GCAAAACGCTCGCCGGCGATTTCGATCTCATAGGACGACGCCAGCACATCCGCCTCGCTCTCGCCCTCGCAAGGCACATAGCCCAGCCCGACTGCGCCGCCGAGGTGATGGCCGTAATTGCCAGACGTTATCGGACCAACGATCTTACCGTCGCGCAGGATCGCCTCGTTATGGAAGAGCAGGGGTTCCGGATCCTTCAGCCGGAACTGTACGAGCCGGCGTGACAGGCCGGCTTCCTTCTTGCGCAGCACGGCATCGCGACCGATGAAGTCGCCCTTGGCGGTCTTCACCGCGAAGCCGAGGCCGGCTTCCAGCACATTGTCCTCGTCGGTGATGTCGTGGCCGAAATGCCTGAAGGCCTTTTCGATGCGGCAGGAATCCAGCGTGTGCAAACCACAGAGCTTCAGGCCGACATCAGCGCCGGCCTCCTCGATCGCCTCGAAGACATGGGCCGCCTGGTCGGTCGAGACATAGAGTTCCCAGCCGAGTTCGCCGACATAGGTGACGCGATGGGCGCGGGCCAGGCCCATGCCGATCTCGATCTCCTGGAACGTGCCGAACGGATTTTTCTCATTGGAGAAATCGTTGGGGCTGACCTTCTGGATCAGCTTTCTCGCGTCCGGGCCCATCAGGCAGAGCACGCTTTCGGCCGCCGTTACGTCGGTGACGACGACGAACTCATCGGCGACGTGCTTGCGCAGCCAAGCCAGGTCGCGCTGCAGCGTGGCGCCGGGGACGACGAGGAAGTAGGCGGTTTCCGACAGCCGCGAGACCGTCAGATCGCTCTCGATGCCGCCGCGCTTGTTGAGCATCTGGGTGTAGACGATCTTGCCCGGCGCGACATCCATGTCGTTGGCGCATAGTCTTTGCAGGAAAGCACAGGCGTCGCGGCCCTCGACACGGATCTTGCCGAACGAGGTCATGTCGAACAGGCCGACGCCATTCCTGACCGCAAGGTGTTCCTCGCGCTGGTTGTCGAACCAGTTCTGGCGCTTCCAGGAATAGCGGTATTCGCGCTCCTGGCCCTCGCGGGCGAACCAGTTGGCGCGCTCCCAGCCGGCGACTTCGCCGAAGACAGCGCCGCGCGCCTTCAGATGCTCGTGCAGCGGCGAGCGCCTGACATTGCGCGACGTCGCCATCTGACGATAGGGGAAATGATCGGCATAGAGCAGGCCAAGCGTTTCAGAGACGCGCTCCTTCAAATAGCGGCGGTTCTTCTGGAACGGCTGGGCACGGCGGATGTCTACTTCCCACAGGTCGAAGGGGGCTTCGCCATCATTGATCCACTGCGCCAGCGCCATGCCGGCGCCACCGGAGGAGACGATGCCGATCGAATTGTAGCCGGTCGCCATCCAGTAGCCGGACAGTTCCGGCGCCTCGCCGAGATAGTAGCGGTCGTCGGGCGTAAAACTCTCGGGACCATTGAAGAAGGTGTGGATGCCGGCGGTCGCCAGCATCGGCATGCGGTTGACGCCCATTTCGAGGATCGGCTCGAAATGCTCCATATCCTCCGGCAGTTGGTCGAAGCAGAAATCTTCACGGATGCCGTCCATGCCCCAGGGCTTTGCCACCGGCTCGAAAGCGCCCAGCATCATCTTGCCGGCGTCCTCCTTGTAGTAGGCACACTCGTCGGGCACACGCAGCACCGGCAGGCGGGTGAGGCCGGGGATCGGCTCGGTGACGAGGTAAAAATGCTCGCAGGCGTGCAGCGGGATGGTGACGCCGTTCTGCGCTCCCAGTTCGCGCGCCCACATGCCGGCGCAGTTGACGACGATGTCGGCCTCGATGGTGCCTTGCTCTTCGCCTTGTGTCCAGGACACGCCCGTGACGCGGCCGGCCTTGCTGTGGACCTTGGTGACCTTGACGTTCTCGACGATGGTCGCACCGCGCTGGCGCGCGCCCTTGGCCAGTGCCATGGCGATGTTGGCGGGGTCGCACTGGCCGTCGAGCGGCAGATGCACGGCACCGACGACATCGGAAACATTGAGATGCGGGTACATCTCGCTGACTTCCCTGGGCGAAATCTCGCGCACGTCGACATCGAAGGCACGCGCCAGCGACGCTTGCCTGTAGATCTCGTGCTTGCGCTCCTCGGTCAGCGCCACGGTGATCGAACCGACCTGGCGCATGCCGGTGCCGACTTCGGTCTCTGCTTCCAGCTTGACGTAGAGGTCGGCGGAATATTTCGCCAGCCGCGTCATGTTCTGCGAACCGCGCAGCTGGCCGATCAGGCCGGCGGCATGCCATGTCGTGCCCGACGTC
>NZ_RZPW01000906.1:0-2259 GCF_003998455.1 Mesorhizobium sp. M7A.F.Ca.CA.001.08.2.1
AAAAGGACAAACGGCCATGACCATTTCTGCCAACGGGACAGCTGTCGTGACAGGCGCTTCCTCAGGTATCGGCGCGATTTACGCCGATCGGCTGGCGCGCCGAGGCTATGATCTGATCCTTGTCGCTCGCAACCGTGAGCGCCTCGACGAACTGGCAGGTCGCCTCATCGGCCAAACCGGCAGGACGATCGAAATCCTGCCTGCGGATCTTAACGACCGAAATGATCTCGGCCGCATCGAAACGCTGCTCAGAACGGATCCCAGGATCACGATGCTGGTGAACAACGCAGGTATCGGCGCCACAGAGACACTGCTCGAGTCCGATGTGGACCGAATGGACGACATCATCGCCCTGAACGTCACTGCCCTGATGCGGTTGACGCACGCCGTTGCCCCGGCACTCGTGAGCAGAGGTGGCGGGGCGATTATCAACCTCGCATCCGTTCTGGCCATTACCCCCGAGATCCTGAACGGTGTCTATGGCGCCTCAAAGGCATTCGTCCTTGCGCTCGGGCTCTCGCTTCACAAGGAGCTCGGGGAAAGGAACATCCGGGTCCAAACCGTGCTTCCCGGGGCCACGGCGACCGAGTTCTGGGATACGGCCGGCATGTCGCTGGACCACCTTCCCGGTGAAGTCGTCATGAAGGCCGAGGCAATGGTCGACGCTGCATTGGCAGGTTTCGGCCAAGGTGAATGGATCACCATCCCGTCGCTTCCCAACATCGCCGATTGGGACGCCTACGAGAGCGCCCGGAGAACAATGATGCCGAACCTTTCGCTCAAAGTTCCCGCCGCCCGCTACGCGGTCGACTCCGGTATCAGCGCTAATGCGGCGTGACGCGGCGTTGCCCGCTCTTCGGAGAGCCGGCCGATAGTCGGGAGCAAACCTCACACCTCTCGCGCTACCATTTTCGAAAGTGCAACAGATGACGCTCTTCATCCTTGCCTATCTGGCCGGCGTGTTCACGATCGCCACGCCTTGTATCTTTCCGATCCTGCCGCTCCTGTTGGCGCGCACTGAGCAACCCTTTAGACAGGGTGCCTTGCCTATGCTTCTAGGCATGGCTTTCACCTTCGCGGCTATAGCGAGCCTTGCATCGGTCGCTGGGGGGTGGGCAGTGCAGGTGAACCAATCTGCCAGGACCTTCGCGCTCGTCTTGATAACGCTATTCGGCCTGACAATGCTTGTACCCACACTCGCCGGATGGATAGCCGCTCCTGTCGTGTCGCTCGGGTCAAGGCTGTTGCGTTTGTCCGCACGACAGCGAGTGAGCAAGCATTCAACGACAGGTGTGACGACGGGTTCGTCGCTGCTTCTCGGCATCGCCACGGGGCTACTCTGGGCACCTTGTGCCGGCCCGGTTCTGGGATTGATCCTGACGGGTGCCGCACTACGAGGAGCAAACATTCAAACATCACTCTTGCTGCTGATTTATGGCTTTGGTGCCGCGAGCTCGCTCGCCGCAGGCTCACTTCTCAGCGGTCAATTGCTCGCTACCGCCAAGCTCTCAGCGCGATGGGGCGAGGCCTTGCGCCGTTGCTTTGGCCTCGCTGTGGTGGCGGGCGCCGCAACCATCTGGCTTGGCCTCGACACCGGGCTTTTCACGCGCTGGTCTTTGGTTGTAGCGAACAGCCTTGAACAAGACCTCATTGTCAAAATAATGGATGGGAGAGACCTGGTTGGCGGATCAGGCGCCCTTTCCGCGACCTACCCAACCCTATCGGATCCCTTGGTCGCGATGCTTGCAGCGCCGCAATGGCTGAACACACAACCGCTCCGTTCCGAGGATGTTCGAGGCAAGGTCGTAGTCGTGAATTTCTGGACCTATTCCTGCGTCTATTGCTTGCGAGCCCTGCCTCATATCCGCGCCTGGGCGGCCAAATACGCCGACCAAGGCCTTGTCGTTATCGGCGTCCACACCCCTGAGTTCGCCTTTGAGAAAGACCTCCCCAACGTTCGCAGCGCATCGGCATCGCTGGGTGTTCGTTATCCGGTGGCCATCGACAACGACTTCGGGATATGGCGGGCGTTCAACAACAATTCATGGCCGGCGCTATACATCATCGGTGCAGACGGCCAAGTCCGGCGTGCCATTTCTGGAGAGGGCGGCTACGATCACTCTGAACAGCTGATCCAGCAACTGCTGTCCGAAGCCGACGGTGTTGATGTTGCCAGCGACATCATGGCTGTAGTGGGCGAAGGGCCGCAAGCAGCCGCTGACAGGACCAATCTGCGCTCGAGTGAAACCTATGTAGGCT
>NZ_RZPW01000907.1:0-2257 GCF_003998455.1 Mesorhizobium sp. M7A.F.Ca.CA.001.08.2.1
AGCCTGAAGACCGTCGATTTTCCGATCGACACGGCTTCCTTCGACGAAAAGAGCGACCTCTCCGCCGACGAGGTGGAAAAAGTGGTGCGCGAGGCCGGCACCGACCTCAGCGACGGCGCCGTGCAGGTCGCTTCGCTCCACTATGTCGATCCGCAGCGATTCGGCGAAGCATTTGCCGAGAGCATGGCCGGCTCCTACGACGTCAAGATCGTGCCGGAAAACGTCTCGGTGGCGCCGCGAGCCACCGTTGACGACCAGGCGCCGGCTTTCGCCGAGGAAATCATCCCCTTCACCAAGGATCTCGACGTCACCGAGGCTTTTGCTGATTCGGGCTACACAGGGGAAGACGCCACCGGAATGGCCGAAGCCATAGCCAAGTTGCTCAATGCGACGGCGCTCAAGGCTGGAACCGTGCTACGCGTCGGCCTCGAGGTTCACGGCGATGCCGCTAAGGTCGTGCGCACCAGCGTCTACGACCGGACCCAGCACATCGTCACCATCGCGCTCAACGATCGCGGCCAGTATGTGCCGGCGCAGGAACCGGATCCGAACCCCGAATTGCTGACGGCCTTCGATGATTCGTCGGCGCCGGTGGTGGTGCGCGGCAACCTACCCAACGTCTATGACGGCATCTACCGCGCCGCCTACTCCTACGGCATGTCCAAGGCGATGACGCAGCGGTTGATCAAGCTGCTGGCGTCCGATGTCGACTTCCAGTCTCGCCTCAGCCCCGCCGACCGCATCGAAGTCCTGTTCTCGCAGCCCGACGGCGACGATCAGACCTCGGACAGCTCCGAGCTTCTCTACGTCTCGGCGACGTTCGGCGGCCAGACCCGCAACTTCTACCGCTTCCAGATGCAGGACGGCGGTACCGACTATTTCGATGAGGACGGTTCGAGCGCCGAGCAGTTCCTGTTGCGCAATCCCCTGCCCGCCGGGAAATTCCGCTCCGGGTTCGGCGCCCGCAGGCATCCGATCCTCGGCTATGTCCGCATGCACACCGGCGTCGACTGGGCAGCCCCCATCGGCACGCCGATCATCGCCGCCGGCAACGGCACGGTCGAGAAGGTCGGCTGGGCCGGCGGTTACGGCAAGCAGATCATCATCCGCCACGCCAATGGCTACGAAACCTCATACAATCACCAGAGCGCCTTTGCCAAAGGCATCGAACCGGGCGTGCACGTCCGCCAGGGCCAGACCATCGGCTTCCTCGGCCAAACCGGCCTCGCCACCGGCCCGCATCTTCACTACGAGCTGATCGTCAACGGCACCAAGGTCGATCCGATGCGTGTCCGCCTGCCGGTCGGCAAGGTGCTGAAGGGCGATGACCTCGTCGCCTTCAAGCGCGAACGCGAACGCATCGACGAACTGTTGAAGCAGGAAGACAGCGATTCGCTGAAGGTTGCGAGCGCCAAGATCGACGGTTGATCGGCTTCAGCCTGGCGTATCTTCGGCCCGTCGCGGCCATGGCAATCGGTCACCGGGAATGGTCGTCCATGCGATGACAGCCGCAAGCAGGCAAAGCAGCGCGGTCACCGAAGAAACCGCGGCAAACGCGGCGTCGCTGGCGGCGAGCCTTGTCGCATCGATGGCCGGGGCAAGCCCGGCTGGCGCCGGTTCACCAAATCCCGGGATGCCGGACGTTGCGCTCGCGTCCAGTGCATTCGCGTAGACCCACGCGGCAAGCGAGCCCATCGCCGCCACCGCGATCAGACCGCCGATGCGTGAGACGGCATTGTTGATGCCGGAGGCCGCCCCCGTGTCCTTGTCCTCCACCGCCGTCATGATCGCGGTCGACAAGGGCGACACGACCAGAGCCATGCCGAGCCCCATCAGCCCCATCAGCGGGAATGTTCCCGTCCAGAAATTGTGGATGCCGGCGTAGGTGAGCAAGGCCAGCCCGGCAAACGCAAAAGCCACGACCAGGCTGCCGCAGGCGATCGGAAAACGCGGTCCGATCCGGTCCGACAGCTTGCCGACAGGTCCCGACAAAAGCGCGATCGATGCCGACAAGGGCAGGAAGATGAAGCCGACCTCGGCCGTGCTCAGCCCCCAGCCGGCGATCAGCAGCATTGGCAGATAGAAAAGGTTGGCCGACAGCGCAAAATAGAGGAAGAACGTCGCCACATTGGCGCCGGCGAAAGCACCGACGCGAAACAGGCTGAGGTCGATCATCGGCTCGCCCTGCCGAAGCTCGAAGACGATGAAGACAGCCAGCAATACGACGCCGGCGGCAATGCTCGGCCCTGCCATGAGG
>NZ_RZPW01000908.1:0-2254 GCF_003998455.1 Mesorhizobium sp. M7A.F.Ca.CA.001.08.2.1
GTGTTGGCGATATCGCCCGAGTTGGCCGGCAATTCAGGCATTGCCGGTGCCGCTTCGGCAGGCTTGGCGGCTTCAGCCGGTGCGGGCGCCGGGGTGGCCGGGGCCGCTTCGGCTGGCTTGGCCGGATCGGTTGCCGGGGCAGGCGCCGCGGCGACGGTCGCGGCTATTTCGGTGATGCGGCCGTCGAGCTTCGGCGTGTAGGGCCGGTGGGCGCCGAGATAGTCGGCAACCACCTGTTCGAGGCCGGGGCCGTAGTCGTAGGCATTCCTGGCCTTGTCGGCAAAGACCTTGTAGCCGTCGCCGCCCTGGCGAACATAGTTGTTGGTGGCGACCAGATAGTCCTTCTCCGGCTTGATCGGCGTCCAGGCACCGCCTTCCATGACCTCCACCGATTTGACCCGGCCGGCATTGGGCGAAACGGATTTGTCGAAGGAATATTTCAGGCCGGCGACCTGGGGGAAGCGCCCGGCGCCGTCCTCGACCTGACTGAGACCGCCCTCGAGGCCGGCCACCAGATCCCTGCCCGAAATCTGGAAGGTCGCCAGCGTGTTCTGGAAGGGCAGCACGGTCAGCACCTCGCCCATGGTGACGGTGCCCTTGTCGATCGAGGCGCGCAGGCCGCCGCCATTGGAGATGACGATCTCGACGCCCTGTCCCTTGACGCGGTCGAGGATGGCGTCGGAGACGAGATTGCCCATCGCGCATTCGCGGGTGCGGCAGCTCTCGCGACTGCCGTCGATGACGTCGGTGGTTTCGGCCACTTCCTTGTTCTTCAACGCCTCGATCGGCGCCCCAAGCTCCTTGATGCGGGCGAGCACGGCCGGGTCGGGGGTGATCGATTTGTCGAGATAGATCGGGTCGCCGCTGGCCGATTTGACGACGCCATTGTCGTCGAACACCACCTTGAACTCGCCGAGATATTTCGAATAGGAGGCCGCCTGCACCACCGGCACCTTGTAGCCGTCCGGATTGTCGACCATCGTCGGGTAGGGGCCTTCCGCCTTCGGGTCGGTGTTCGACAGCAGGGAATGGCTATGGCCGCCGACGACGACATCGATGCCCGGGATCTTGGCGATGACGTCACGTTCGCGCCTGTAGCCGATATGGGTCACGGCGATGATCTTGTTGACGCCTTCGCCCTTGAGCTTCTCGACTTCGGCGGTGATCGACTTGACGTCGTCCTCTATCGCGACGTTGGGTCCGGGAGACGCGAGATCCGGCGTGTCGTTGGTGATCGCGCCGATGATGCCGATCTTCTGGCCGCCGACCTCGACGACAACAGATGGCTTGACGCGGTCGCCGAGCTTGGATTGCGCGTTGGCCTTCACATTGGCGCCGAGCACGGGGAACTTGATCATGTCGAGGAACGGCGCCAAGGCGGCCTCGCCGTCGTCGAATTCATGGTTGCCGAGGGCCATGGCATCGAACTTCATGTCGTTGAGGAATTCGCCTTCGACCTTGCCCTTATAGGTCGTGTAGAACAGCGAGCCCTGGAAATTGTCGCCGGCGCTGAGCAGCAGCACGTTCTGGCCTTCCAGCTTCTTGCGTTCCTGGGCGATCGCGGTGATCAGCCGGCCCGCGCCGCCGATGCACTCGCCCTTGGTCTCCTCGTCCGCCGAGCAGGTCGATTCATATTTGTTGTTGCCTTCGATGCGGCTGTGCCAGTCGTTGATATGCAGGATGTTCAGCGTGTAGTCGGCAAAGGACGCGCCGGCCGACAGGCCGAGGGTTGAGGCTGACAGGGCTGCAATGGCGGCAAGCTTCTTCATCTTCGTCTCCCGGAAAGCTGATCAGAGGCCATTAGCGCTCTTGCTTGACTGGAACATAACAGCCGGCGCTTTGGCCATGTTCCCATCGCGTTCCGGATGACGCAAGCGGAATCCGGGACCCTTTGCCGGCACAAAAAAGGACGGCGGCCAACCGGCCGCCGTCCTTGGAAAACGAATGGTCGTGGGTTCAGACGCGCCTTGTCAGCACGAAATTCTGACCGCTGGAGCTCGTGCAGTTGAGCTGGCTTGTCGACACCATCAGGCAGTTGAAGCTGACCGCGGTCTGGCGGATCAGCGAGGTGCCGTTGATCTGCACCGATGTGGCGCCGGTCATCGTGTAGCTGCCGTCGGCAAGCTTCTGGCCGGTGTCGGTGGCTACCGTCGTGAAGGTGCCGCCGGTGAAGGTCGACAGGCCGGTGCCCTTGGCGTCGATCCACGAGCCCTCGACGCCTTTCGGCGCCGCTGCCATCGGCGGTTGCTCGGGG
>NZ_RZPW01000909.1:0-2253 GCF_003998455.1 Mesorhizobium sp. M7A.F.Ca.CA.001.08.2.1
CGACCGGGCCGGTCGACGTGGTGTTCGACCCACGCGTCGCGCGCGGCATCGCCGGCCATCTCGCCGGCGCCATCAACGGCGCCTCGGTCGCGCGCAAGACCTCGTTCCTGCGCGACATGATGGGCAAGCAGGTGGCCGCCTCCGCCATCACCGTCACCGACGAGCCGCTCCGGCGACGTGGCCAGGCCTCGCGTCCGTTCGACGGCGAAGGCGTCGAGGGCGAAAAGCTGTTGATGGTCGAGAAGGGCGTGCTCAACCACTGGTTCCTGTCGACCTCGGCTGCAAGGGAGCTGGGCCTCGTCACCAACGGCCGCGGCGCACGCAGCGGCTCCTCCGTTACGCCATCCTCCACCAATCTCGCCATCGAACCCGGCGAGCGGTCGCCGGAAGAGCTGATCAAATCGCTCAAGACCGGCTTCTACGTCACCGAGGTGTTCGGCCAGGGCGTCGACATGGTCACCGGCGAATACAGCCGCGGCGCTTCCGGTTTCTGGATCGAGAATGGCGAACTGGCCTATCCCGTCGCCGAGGTCACCATCGCCTCGAACCTGAAGACGATGTTCCTCAACATGGTGCCGGCCGATGACCTCGATCGCAATTTCGGCACCGCGGCGCCGACGCTCCTGATCGAAGGCATGACCCTTGCCGGAGCATGACCTGACCACTGCCGGAGCCACCGAAGACTTGCCGCTGCTGCGCGATGCCGCCCGCGAGGCGGGGGTGATCGCCATGCGCTACTTCGGCAACAGCCCGCAAGTCTGGATGAAGGGCGGCACATCACCGGTCAGCGAGGCCGACCACGCGGCCGACGCCTATCTGCGCGAAACATTGCTGGCGGCGCGGCCGGATTATGGCTGGCTGTCGGAAGAGACAGTTGACGATCCGGTCCGGCTTTCGGCACGCCGCACCTTCGTCGTCGACCCGATCGACGGCACGCGCGGTTTCCTGGAAGGCCAGCGCACCTGGTGCGTCAGCGTCGCCGTCGTCGAGCATGGCCGCACGCTGGCCGGCGTGCTGGAATGCCCGGCGATGGAGGAGACCTATTGGGCGCTGCCCGGCCAGGGTGCTTTCCGCAACGGCAAGCGCATTGCGGTTCGCAAGCTGGCGGAAACGGCCGAGATTTCCGGGCTGAAGCAGTTGACCGACCTGATGCCTGCCGAATGGCAGGCGCGGCTGAAGCGGGCGCCTTACAGCCCTTCGCTCGCCTATCGGCTGGCCATGATCGCCAATGGCGCGCTGGACGCCACTTTCGTCAAGCCGAACGCGCATGACTGGGACATTGCAGCGGCCGACCTCATCCTGCGCGAGGCCGGCGGCCAGCTGCTCGACCAGCATGGCCGCGCTCCACTTTATGCCGGCGAGGTGACTCGTCACGGCGCCCTTGCTGCCGGCAGCGGTGAATTGCTGGCCGTGCTCGCCGGCGTCATCGCCGGTCTGGACACGTGAAGGCGTTTTCCCGGGCGAGATGAATTCATCTCGCCCTAAAGGTTCCAAAGTCGGCGGCTTTGGTCTAGACCTGTGACAAACTCACGATATGTGAAGGACCGACATGGCCGCGGAAGACGGAAAGAAACAGCTTTTGCATCTGGTGTTCGGTGGCGAACTGAAGAAGCTTGGCGGCACCGAATTCCGCGATCTCGACGAGCTCGACATCGTCGGCATCTATCCCGACTATCAATCCGCGCACACGGCGTGGAAAGCCAAGGCGCAAGCCAGCGTGGACAACGCTCACATGCGTTACTTCGTCGTTCATCTGCACCGGCTGCTGGACCCCGACAACAAGGCTGCCGGTTGACTTCGATGGAGCATGACCTGGCGAAAGGGCCAGCAAGCGATGCCGCGCCCACGGGCAGAGGACGCAGCCGCACGACCAAGGCCTTCTGGCGCAAGATTCGCCAACCGCTTGCGCAGTCGCGATTCGTCAAGAACGCCATCGCCAGCCTGTTCGCCCAGTTCGTCCGCTTCGTGCGCCTCACCAATCGCGTCGTCGAGGGATCGGCACGGTTTTCGGGCGGTGCCTATACCGAGTTCGAGCCTGGCATCATCGCCTTGTGGCACGGCCAGCATCTGCTGACGCCTGCCTATTATCCCAAGCGCAAGCCGCTGGTCGCCATGGTTTCGCGCAGCGCCGATGCCGAGCTCAACGCCTTGATGCTGGAAAAATTCGGCATCGAGGCGGTGCGCGGCTCGGGCGGGCGGGAAAATGCCAGGCACCTCGACAAGGGTGGGGCAAAAGCGCTTATCGCCCTGAAA
>NZ_RZPW01000090.1:0-12531 GCF_003998455.1 Mesorhizobium sp. M7A.F.Ca.CA.001.08.2.1
ATCGAGCGCAGCAAGAAAACGATCGAGTCTTTCGCGGTCGGCCAACCGCCCCTTGTCATGCTTCGGCGTGATCGTGATCTTGCCGCCCTCGATGCCGAAGATGACTTCGCTGTTGGCGCCAATCCCAAATGTCTCCCGCAGATCCCGTGGGATTGTCACTTGACCTTTGCTCGTCACACGCATGAAACACCCCTTTCTTACAAGTAAGGATTATTCCAACCCGGTGAACAAGTCAAGAACATCGCTATCCAGCGAGTGCCATCCGGTAGGCCACGCTTTGCCGGTGATGCGCGTGGCAGATGGCGATGGCGAGCGCGTCGGCGGCATGCTCGGTATCGAAAATGGCTTTCGGCAACAGCACCTTCACCATCATGTGGATCTGCTTCTTGTCGCCATGGCCGACGCCGATCACCGCCTTCTTGACGGCGTTGGGCGCATATTCGGCAACGACAAGCCCGGCACGCGCCGGCACCAGCATGGCGATGCCGCGTGCCTGGCCGAGCTTCAGCGTCGCCACGGCGTCCTTGTTGACGAAGGTCTGTTCGACCGCCGCCTCGTGCGGCATGGCGGCATGCAGGACTTCGGCAAGCCCGTCATGCAGCTGGCACAGCCGCGTTGCCAGCGCGGCCTTATCGTCTGATTTCACAGTGCCGGAAGCAATGAAGCGCAGCGAATTGCCGAGGCTTTCGACGATGCCCCAGCCGGTGCGCCGAAGCCCGGGATCGATACCGATGATGCGAATCGCTTCCGCCATTTGCCGAGTTTACCTCCGGCGGACAGCGATGCCAGCGAAATGTGAACAAACCGGAAACAGAAGGCGGACCGCGGTCTAACCCCGAGCGAAAGCCGTGTTGAGCAGGCTGATCTGGTCGGAAACCGGGTTGGGGCGGCGAGCCATCGGTTGCATGTCGACCATGGCGCCGGAGCCATAGATCTCGTCGTCCATGCGGCGCACCAACGCTTGCAGGCGCAGCGAGCGGGTGACGAGGTCGAGGAAATCGTCGGGCAGTTCGGCCCAACCGGCGGCTTCGTCATGGGCGGAAGCGGTGTCGAGGCGCACCTTGGACTTTTCCGATGCCACCTGGTCACGGGTCATCTCGCCGGAATTGGCGGCGCGCTGCAAAAGCAGCCAGGAGGCAACCTGCATCAGCCTGGTGGTCAGCCGCATCGATTCGGCCGCGTAGAGCGTGGCGGCCAGCCGCGACAGCTTCTTCGCCTCGGCCCGGCCCTTGCCGTCGAGATATTCGGCGGCCTGTTCGACCAGACCCATGCCTTCCTGATAAAGCGGCTTGAAGGATTGCGAGAAAACCCGGCGTTCCGCCAGCTTGACGGTTTTCGCACTGCCCTTCGAAGGCTCGTTCATTGATACGCCCCTGCACTTGCAACCGGCCGATTCGGCTCCCTGCCGATACACCCGGAACCCTATCTGACTGAAGCTTGAAAATGCGCTTCGTCACCGGTGAAGGCAAGCACATGTTTAACAGAAGGTTAACGGCACCCCTGTCGGGCGGCCCCGCTGGGGTGCGGACAAAAAAGAGAAATCGAGACAAAAAAAGAGCCGCGGATAAGGCGGCTCTCAGGAGTTTAACAGGGAGGCGTCAAACAAAGTGGCTCCAACCACTCGGTAAGAATCCAGATCACTGGATGAACATAGTAAACACCTGTAAAGCTTAATGAAGCCTTAACGGTGCGGATGTTTTTTGACCGAACGCCGCCATACTGTGCCGTAACAGCACAGCATCTCCTGCGTCAGGCTCGGTCAAGCGGTCTTCCAGACCGCCGGCACAGCCTCACCTTCCCTTAGGCTCGGCTCAAGCGGTCTTCCAGACCGCCGGCAAGGCGATGAAGGCGAACAGCAGCATGGCTGCGTAGAAGCCCATCGAGGAGGCCGCCACCAGCGGTTCGATCGCGGCATTGCCGGCAAGCAGGAAATAGAGGCCGATCAGCAGGCCGATGCCGCTGACCGCCGTCAGCCAGAAATGAACTGTGGCGAGCGTCTTCTGCCCGATTGCCGGAAACAAATGGTAGAAGAAGGCGAAGACCGCCGACATCAGCCATCCGGCCACCATCGTGTGGGCGTGGGTCGGCATCTGGCCGTGATCCTGGCTGATCGCCATGTACAGGCCGAGCGCCATGCCGCACAGCGAATAGATGATGGCCAGCGTGAAGAAATTCCGTGCTATCCCTTGCATAATGGTCCCCCGAATTGCCTTTTCCCGCTTGCGGGAATGGGTTGATCGTCAGGCGATTGTTGTCGCCACCGGGCTCCCGGCATTGGCGCACTAATATCGGCAGCGTATCCAGACGATGTCGCGCCAACCCCATCCCGACGATTCGTACATTAGCAGAAAATCAGATAATGCGTTCACAATCTGCGACCTCGCGCGTTGGCCGTAAGCTGAAACAGAGCCGGATTTTTCGCGACATCGTTCCGAAACAGGCGCCACGCTAAACGCCCGCTCCTCTGACGGCCGGCGCAAATCAGCGCCGCCGCAAACCTGACCGGACACTGCAGGAGCAACCCATGGACTGGTACTCGATCGTCAAATTCCTCCACGTCACTACCGCCATTCTGTGGGTCGGCGGTGGCTTCGTACTGTTCCTGCTGGGCATGCTTGCCGAGCGCGCGGGCAACATCGAGGAAAAGCTGCAGGCAATGCGCGCCAGCGGTCAGCTGGGCGGCAGGTTCTTTGCGCCGATGTCGATGCTGACGCTGATCTTCGGCCTCATCATGTGCTGGTTCTGGGTCGGCTTCTCCGATTTGTGGGTAGTCATCGGCCTGGCGGGATACGCCACGACCTTTTCGATCGGCATGTTCATCTTCAAGCCGACCGGGGAGCGCATGGGCGCAATGATCGCCAAGGAGGGCGTCACGCCAGAGGTTCTTGCCATCGGCCAGCGCATGATGAGCGCGGCACGTTTCGACTATGCGGTGATGCTGGTGATCATTGCCGACATGGTGCTCAAACCGACCGTGCATGACATCGGCATCCTTGCCGGCATGGTGCTGGTCGTTATGGTCGGCGCGACACTGGCTTTTGGCGGCAACCGTCGTCTGGTGCCAAGCGCCGCCTGACCCCTAATGACGGGGCGGCTGCGCGGCGGCCTTTCTACATCAGGCCGACAATGCCATCCCACAGCAGCTTCAGCGCCACGACCGCGACGGTTGCGTAGGTGAAGGGATAGAAGGTTTCCGGCCGCATGCGGCGCACCAGCCACGCTCCGGCGATGGTCGACAGCGGCGCCAGCGGCATCAGCACCGCCGATGCCGTCAGATTGGCGGTGTCGAACTGGCCGAGCGCGAAATAGGGCACCAGCTTCAGCGCGTTGGTGGCGGCAAAGAAGATCGCTGCGGTGCCCGACAGAACTTTCGGATCGAGACGGATCGGCAAGGCATAGACCTGGAAGGGCGGACCGCCGACATGGGCAACGAAGCTGGTGAAGCCGGCGACCGTGCCCCAGGTGGCGGCGGCCACGCGGTTTGGCGCGGCCGCGTGATCGGCGCCGTGGCGGAACTGCAGATAGAGCCAGCGCAGGACGAAGATGATGGCGACGGCGCCAACGATCAGCCGCACCGCCTCTTCGGTCACCAGTGCCGCCGTAAGCCAGCCAAGGCCGATGCCGATGACGGCGCCCCGCATCATGTCGACCAGCATCTTGCGGTCGTAAACGCCCCACCACGTCCACACCGAGACGATGTCCATCAGGCACAGGATCGGCAGCAGGATGGCCGCCGCCTGCACCGGCGGCATGGTCAGCGCCATCAGCGGCACGCCGACGAAACCGACGGCACCGCCAAAGCCGCCCTTCGACAGGCCGACCAGAATGACCGCCGGAATGGCGGCCGCATAGAACCACGGATCGAGAAGCAGGCCTGACATGGGAGGGGACTGGTCCGGAGGGAAAGCGTGTCGACGCTTGAATAGCCCAGAATATCGGGCGGAGCGACAGCAAATATGAGCGTGGCGGCCGCACATGCGGGCCGACGCAGGCCTGTGCCTACCGACGCGCCGAGACCAGCAGGAACATCGGCCGCTCGAGCTCTTCCGCCAGTTCGGGTTTGGCCGCAATCTGCTCTGATGTCGGACGGAACTCCTCGACATGCGCGATGGTGAAGCCGGCCTGCAGGAGAGCGTTGAGCGTGGTGCCGATCGTGCGGTGATGTTTCACCACGCCCTTGGCCAGCCAGTCCGTGCTGCGCGGTCCTTCCACCAGATACTGGTCGACAGGCCACGTCTTTCGGCCTTCGCTATCGATCACCCAGCCGGGTTTGGTCGGCGCCATGAAGATCGGATGTTCCGTCGAAAAGACGAAATGCCCGCCAGGCGCCAGGGCCCGATGCACGGTCCCGAACAGACGCGACACATCCTCGACATAGTGCAAGGCGAGCGAACTGTAGACGAGATCGAAGCTGGCTTCCGGCAGGCTGAGCCGATCGAGATCGGCCGTCTCATAGCTTATCCCTGCATCCGGGCCGGCGGCCCTTGCTCGGGCAAGCATCTTCTCCGACAGGTCCAGGCCAAGCACCTGCGCCGCCCCATGCTCGCGTGCCCATCGGCAGAACCAGCCGAAGCCGCAGCCGAGATCGACGACCCTCAAGCCGCCGACATCGGGCAGCATCGCGCGCATCGCCGGCCACTCGGCGGCACCCTCCAGCCCTTCGACCGAACGGCCGAGTTGGCTGTAGCCTGCGAAGAAATCCTCACGGTCGTATATGTTCTGCGCCATGACAGTCTCGGTCTCATTTGGTCGGCACACTAACCAAGCGGCCACCGGCTTTCCACCCGGCTCGATCAGGAGGCATGCAAGACCTTTGCCCTATCCCGAGAAGCAGCCGCGTCCAGCGGTGGCGGCCGCCGCCGGATCGGCTGCGCCTTGATGATGGCGGTGCTTGTCTCCGCCTTGTCGGCGATACGGTCGAGAATCCCGTCGAGATCGCCGATCGAGCGTACGAACAGCCGGGCGACGAAGCAGTCATCGCCCGTCACCTTGTCGCATTCGCCGAATTCGGGGATGTCCTCGATCAGCTTCTGAACGATGTGCAGCTTCCCCGGCAGAGGCCGGATGCGCACGATCGCCTGCAAGGTATAGCCGAGCGCGAGCGGATCGATCTCGACGGTGAACGCCCGGATGACGCCGCGCTCCTCGAGTCGTCGCAGCCGCTCCGAAACGCTTGGCGACGACAGCCCGACCTGGGCGGCCAGCTCCTTCAGCGAGGTCCGCGCATCCTTGACCAGGATTTCAAGGAGATTTCGGTCGAGATCGTCCAGCATCTTTTTCCTTTTCCCGACAGCTGGGAGCTTTCCCCTAATATAATTAGGCCAATAGGCCATACACCCTTTCCAATCTGATGGAAAGCTTCGCGACCGCATGAGATTATGGCGGCTCAACCGATACGGAGGTTTGTTGTGAACGAGACAGTACGCGGCACGGTCGAAATGTCCGCCGCAATGGCCATCCTGGGAACGATCGGATGGTTCGTCGTCCTGTCCGGCCAGCCGATCATGGATGTGGTGTTTTGGCGTTGCGCTTTCGGGGCGCTGACGCTGCTCATCATCTGCGCCGGGCTGGGGTTGCTGCGCAACAGGCTGTCGCTGCGCATCATCGGCATCGCCGCGCTCGGCGGCGTCGCCATCGTCTTCAACTGGCTTTTGCTGTTCAGCGCTTTCTCGCGCGCGTCGATCTCGATCGCCACCGCCGTCTACAACACGCAGCCCTTCATGCTGGTCGGCTTCGGCGCGCTCTTCTTCGCCGAGCGGCTGAGCCTGACCAAGCTGACCTGGCTGACCATCGCCTTCGCCGGCATGGTGCTGATCGTGCAGTCGGCTCCCGATGCCGGCCCCAATGCCGGCATGGCCGGCACGGATTATTTCACCGGCATCGTCATGGCATTGGCCGCGGCCTTCTTCTGGGCCGTCGCCGCCATCGTCACCAAGAAGCTCAAGGGCACGCCACCGCATCTGATTGCGCTGATCCAGGTCTGCGTCGGCGTCGTCATGCTGGCGCCGTTCGCCAATCTATCCCGGCTTCCAGCCGATGCCTGGAGCTGGACCATGCTGGCGACGCTCGGCATCGTCCACACCGGCCTGATGTACATCCTGATGTACGGCGCCATCCAGAAGCTGCCGACGCATCTGCAGGGATCGCTGTCGTTCATCTATCCCGTCGTCGCCATCCTGGTCGACGTCGTCGCCTTCGGCCATCGGCTGCATCTGAGCCAGGTCGTCGGCGCCACCGCCATCCTGATCGCCGCCGCCGGCATGAATCTCGGCTGGACGCTGTGGAAGGGCAAACCGCCCGTCGCGAGCCCGCACCCGATCAAGTGAAGCGGCCCGCCGGCTGCCCGGCGGATCAAACATCGCGATCCCGGCTGCCCGCCTGTTCAAGGCGGGCACTTTGCTCTATGCCGCAATCCAACCATCTTCGCCCGGCATAGGCGAAACGCGGGACCCGAAGAACCATGAATGAAGCAACGCCCCCCAATCGCTGTCGCATCGTGCTGATCGCGCCGCCCGGCGTGCCGGCGGCCCGTATTGTCGCGGCATTCGATGGTGGCGATGTCGCTTCGCTGATCCTGCCCGAGAACGGCATGGATGAAGCCTCGTTCCAGGCTTTCGCCGAACGGATCGTGCCGGCAGCGCAAGCCGCCGGCGTTGCTGTCATCATCGCCGGCGACACCCGCATAGCCGGCCGCGTCCAGGCCGACGGCATCCATGTCGAAGTCTCCAAGGCCGAACTCGCCGAGACGATCGAGCATTTCCAGGCAAAGATGATGGTCGGCACCGGAGGCGCCAAGACGCGTGACGATGCGCTCGAGCTTGGCGAGACGCGGCCAGACTACATTTTCTTCGGCCGCTTCGGCTACGACAACAAGCCCGAACCGCACCCGCGCAACCTGTCGCTCGGCGCATGGTGGGCGGACATGATCCAGATCCCTTGCATCGTCATGGCCGGATCCGACATCGCCTCGGTCGAAGCCGTGGGCGCCACCGGCGCTGAATTCGTGGCGCTGTCGAGCGCCGTGTTCGCCGACGGCACCGACCCCAGGACAGCGGTCGCCACCGCCAACGCGCTGCTCGACGAGACTGCGCCGCGCTTCGAGGACTGAAATGTCATCGGCGACGCTTCCCCTCCAGGCTCTGCTTGCGGTGCTGATGGTCCAGGCGGCGGCCGCGGAGACCATCCCCTTGCCGCAGCCCAAGCCGGAAATCGGCGTCCACGCCGATAAGCCGATCGACAAGCCGTTGCCGCAGCCCGCCACCACGGCCGAACCTGTGCCGCTGCCGTCGGCCGACGCCGTCAATCCCGACCGCTTCGGCGCAAAACCCGCCGACGCGGCCTATGGCGCCTTTCAGCGCGGCCTCTACAAGACAGCTTACAATCTGGCATTGGTCCGGGCGCAAAACGGCGACCCGGCGGCGCAGACCCTGGTGGCCGAGATCCTGTCGCGAGGTCTCGGTGTACCGGTCAATTCGGCGCAGGCGGCGAAATGGTACGCCTTGGCCGCCGAACAGGGTGTGCCGGAATCGCAGTTCCAGTATGCGCTGATGCTGCTCGACGGCCGCTATGTCAAAAAGGATGGAAAAGAGGCCTACGCCCTGATGCAGGCCGCAGCCGAAGCCGGCAACCGGCTGGCGCAATTCAATTTCGCGCAGATGCTGGTCCAGCAGGACCCCGGCGACGCCGGTATGGCCAAGGCGGTCTCCTACTATGAACGCGCCGCTGCGACCGGCCTCGCGGACGCGCAATATGCAATGTCGCAGATCTACGCCAACGGTGTCGGCGGCAAGCCACGCGACGATGCCCAGGCAAGGCGCCTGCTGGCTCAGGCCGCAAGGCAGAACTACGACACCGCGCAAATCGATCTCGCCGCCTGGATGATCGAAGGCCGCGGCGGTGCGCGCGACCTGAAATCCGCCTTCGGCTGGATGAAGCAGGCGGCGGAGGGCGGCAATGTTGCCGCCCAGAACCGCCTGGCCAAGCTCTATATGCAAGGCATCGGCACCGATCCGGACCTGGTCCTTGCCGGTGCCTGGTACATCATTGCCCGCCGCGCCGGCCTCATCGATCCGCAGATGGACGACTTCCTGCAGGGGCTGGACGACGACCAGACCAAGCAGGCGCTGCAGAAGGCCAACCGGCTGCCTTGACGGCGGCCCGCGCGGTCATTGCGAGTGTCACCTCGGCTGCCCTCGCCTGGCACCAACCTGCCCGCTCCCTTGCCTCTTCTGGCGATTTGTGGTCTTGGGAGCCCGAAATCGCTTTCCCAGCGAATATCCCTTACCGACGGCGTGGCCGTAGGCATCATTCCGGATCATCTCATCATGGCCAAGATCAATGGCAACGAAATCCGTCCCGGCTATGTCATCGAGCATGATGGCGGCCTTTGGGTGGCGGTCAGGACCAACACCGTCAAGCCTGGCAAGGGCGGCGCCTACAATCAGGTCGAACTGAAGAACCTCATCAACGGCACCAAGCTCAACGAGCGCTTCCGCTCGGCCGAGACGGTCGAACAGATCCGGCTCGACCTGAAGGATTTTTCCTTCCTCTACGCGCAGGAAGACGCCCTGGTGTTCATGGACACCCAGAGCTACGAGCAGCTCGAATTGAACAAGGATTTCGTCGGCGATCGCGCCGCCTTCCTGCAGGACGGCATGATGGTAACGGTCCAGCTCTACGAAGAGCGGCCGATCGGCATTTCGCTGCCCGACTATGTGACGCTGACCATCACCGAGGCCGACCCGGTGGTGAAGGGCCAGACGGCGGCATCGTCCTACAAGCCGGCGATCCTGGAGAACGGCATCCGCGTCCTGGTGCCGCCCTTCATCGGCGCCGGCGAACGCATCATCGTCGACACCAACGAAATCACTTACGTGCGCCGCGCCGACTGACGCATGTCGCCCAACAGTGGCCCGGTTCCGGGTCACCGACATGCATCGAGGCAGAATTTAAAGCGCAGCACCGGGAAAAAGCACTATGGCACGCTCAGCCCTTCTCAACGTCATGGTCCAGGCCGCAATGAAGGCCGGCCGCTCGTTGTCGCGCGACTTCGGCGAAGTGCAGAACCTGCAGGTCTCGATGAAGGGCCCCGGCGACTATGTCAGCCAGGCCGACCGCAAGGCCGAGGACATCGTCTTCGCCGAACTGTCCAAGGCACGGCCCGGCTATTCCTTCCTGATGGAGGAGCGCGGCGTGGTCGAAGGCGACGACGGCCAGCATCGCTGGATCGTCGACCCGCTCGACGGCACCACCAATTTCCTGCACGGCATTCCGCTCTTTGCCGTTTCGATCGCGCTGGAGCGCCAGGGCCAGATCGTTGCCGGCGTCATCTACAATCCGGCGATGGACGAACTCTACACCTGCGAACGCGGCGGCGGCGCCTTCATGAACGACCGCCGCTTGCGCGTCGCCGGCCGCATCAAGCTGGTCGACACGGTCATCGGCTGCGGCATGCCGCATCTCGGCCGCGGCCACCACGGCAATTTCCTCGTCGAGCTGCGCAACGTCATGGCCGAGGTTTCCGGCGTCCGCCGCCTCGGCTCCGCATCGCTCGATCTCGCCTATGTCGCTGCCGGCCGCATGGATGGCTTCTGGGAAACCGGCCTGTCTGCCTGGGATATCGCCGCCGGGCTGCTTTTGATCCGCGAGGCGGGCGGCTTCGTCTCCGACATGGATGGCGGCCAGGACATGCTCGACAACGGTTCGGTCGTCGCCGGCAACGAGATCATCCAGCGCGCTTTGCTCAAGGTCGTGAAGAAGCCGCTCTCCTCTCGTTGACAGGCAAGCCGCGCCGACAAACCGCCGCGCTGATGCGCCGCAGTCGCAAAACCGCAACGGAAGCTTGAAATACTGGCCGGCATGCGCCCAGATTGGAGGGCGCGGCGCAGGAACCCGGCTTAGTGAGAGACAACGAACCCTACCCCGATATCCCGTTCATCGGACGCTGGCACTATTCGCGTGCCGAGATGATCGCCGACGGTATCGTCCACGCGGTCGGCATCGTGCTGGCGATATCGGCCGGTTCCGCGCTGCTGGCGCTGGCGGCGTTTCGTGTCGGACCCGGCGAATACATCGCCGCCGCCTTCTACGTGGTTTCGCTGCTCACCGTGCTCTCGGTGTCGATGACCTACAATCTGTGGCCGGTCTCGTCGCCGGCAAAATGGGTGTTGCGGCGTTTCGACCACGCCGCGATCTATCTGCTGATCGCCGCGACCTATACGCCTTTCCTGGCGCAGCTCGAAGGCTCGCCGTTGGCGCGCTGGATGATCGTGCTGGTCTGGACCGCGGCAGCGCTGGGCATTGCCATCAAGGTGTTCTTTCCCGGCCGTTTCGACCGGCTGGCGATCGGCTTCTATCTCGCCATTGGCTGGAGCGGCATCATCCTGGTCAAGCCGCTTGTCCAGACGCTACCGACGACATCGATAGCGCTGATCGTTGCCGGCGGCATCGTCTACTCCTGCGGCGTCATCTTCTTCGCCTGGAAGGGGCTGCGCTTCCACAATGCGCTGTGGCACGGTTTCGTCGTCACCGGCGCCAGCCTGCATCTGGCCGCCATGGTCGACTGTCTGGTCATCAATCGCCTCTGACACTATCGACGCGGCAATATTGCCAAGCGCCATTCAATTTGGTCACAATTCCGTTTAGAGTCGCGGTTTACGTGATCGGCGGCGGCATCGGAAACGGGGCACGGATGGCTTTTCTCAGATCCTTCGGCATGGGCAGACGTTCTGATGTCCTGATCTACGACCCACATAAATTATCGAGCCCGCAGGTCTTTCTGCTGACCATGGTGATCTTCCTGGTCATCGTCGCCTTCATCGCCGCCATCCTCACCCGACAGATCTCAACCGCCTTTGGCAGCAATCCCGGCCTCAATGGCCTGATCGTCGGCGTGCTGGTGGTCGGCATCCTTTTGGCCTTCGCCCAGGTCGGGCGACTGTTTCGCGAAGTGCGCTGGGTCAACTCCTTCCGTGCCGGCTCGGAGACGACCGAACCGGTGCTGCTGGCGCCGATGAAGGCGATGATCGGCCGTTCCTCGGCGATGGCCTTCTCGACCAGTTCGATGCGCACCATGCTCGATTCCATCGCCACGCGCCTCGACGAAAGCCGCGACACCTCGCGCTATCTCGTCGGCCTGCTGGTGTTCCTCGGCCTGCTCGGCACCTTCTGGGGACTGTTGAACACCATCGGCTCGATCCGCGAAACCATCGAATCGCTCGATCCCGGCACCGGTGACGCCGCCGCGGTGCTCGATTCCCTGAAGCAGGGGCTTTCGGCGCCGCTGGCCGGCATGGGCACCGCCTTCTCGTCCTCGCTGTTCGGCCTCTCCGGCTCGCTGGTGCTCGGCTTCCTCGACCTGCAGGCCGGCCGCGCCCAGACGCGCTTCTACACCGAACTGGAAAACTGGCTTTCCTCGGTCACCGACCTGTCGTCGGACATCGTCGTCGCCGACCCGGCCAAAACCGAATCCTCCGACGAGATCCGGGTGCTGTCGGAACGGCTGCGCTCGATGCAGGAGAATGGCGGCGGCTCCAACCCGCGCGTCGCCACCGCCATGGCCAATCTCGCCGACGGCATTTCCGGCCTGGTCAAGAATATGCGCTCGGAACAGCAGATCATGCGCGACTGGGTCGAGGCCCAGTCCGACGAGCAGAAGGCGATGCGCAACACGCTGGAAAAGATCGCCGATGCCCTGAAGAAGCCCGGAGTGCACTGACGTGGCACTCGCCAGGGGCCGGCGCACCGATCGCCGCATCGACTACTGGCCGGGCTTCGTCGACGCGCTGTCGACGCTGCTTTTGGCGATCATGTTTCTGCTCACGGTCTTCGTGCTGGCGCAGTTCCTGCTGGGACGCGAAATCTCCGGCAAGGATACGGCGCTCTCGCGCCTCAACTCGCAGATCAACGAACTGACCCAATTGCTGGCGCTGGAGCGCTCGACGGCGCAGGACAAGGATGATTCCCTGGCCAATCTGCAGGCGTCGCTGTCGGCCGCGCAAGCGGAAAAGAGCCGGCTCGAACGATTGCTGGCGCAAGGTGCCGGTGCCGGCGACGCCGCCAACCAGCGTGCAGCGGCGCTCGGCGGCGAACTCGACAGCCAGCGCCAGATCAGCCAGCAGGCGCTGAGCCAGGTCGAGATCCTCAACCAGCAGATCGCGGCGCTGCGCAAGCAGATCGGCGCGCTCGAGGATGCGCTCAACGTCTCCGAAATCCGCGACCGCGATTCCAACACCAAGATCGCCGATCTCGGCCGCCGCCTCAACGTCGCGCTGGCGCAGCGCGTGCAGGAGTTGAACCGCTACCGCTCCGACTTCTTCGGCCGTTTGCGCGAAATCCTCGCCGACCGCGAGAACATCCGCATCGTCGGCGACCGCTTCGTCTTCCAGTCGGAAGTGCTGTTCCCAACGGGCTCCGAGGTGATCAACGATGCCGGCAAGGTCGAGATGAAGAAACTCGCCGACGCCATCATCGAGTTGCAGAAGGAAATCCCGCCCGAGATCAACTGGGTGCTGCGCGTCGACGGCCATACCG
>NZ_RZPW01000910.1:0-2244 GCF_003998455.1 Mesorhizobium sp. M7A.F.Ca.CA.001.08.2.1
AAAAGGAACGCCCGCCAGGACCCATCACCTTCACCCAAGGCCTCAGACGCTTCAACGCCATCGTCGACGGCTTCGTTCTCGCCTCACAAAAATGAACCCGAAGCAAATGTGTGCGCACGCTAGCCCCCTGTGGGAGAAGGTGGCCGAGCGAAGCTCGGTCGGATGAGGGGTGTTCCAGCTTGGCAATGCCGGCGTTCCGTCACGCACCCCTCAACCGTCTTGGCGCTGCGCGCCAATCCACCTTCTCCCACAAGGGGAGAAGGAAGAAGCGCCGCTAAACCAGCGGCTTCAGAGCCACCCACACAGCGCCGCCGATCAGGCCGAGGAAGATCAGCCAGCCGACCTGGTTGTTCGACCTGAACAGCCGTAGGCATTGGTCCGGATTGTCGATATCCAACACGGCGATCTGCCGCACCATATGGGCGCCGGCGGCGATCAGCCCGGCCAGCGCCACCACCGGCGCCTGCGCCGACGCGAAGGCGATGGCGAAGCAGATCAGCGCGCCGCCATAAAGTCCGGCCAGCCAGGCCTTGGTGTTGTCGCCGAACAGGCGTGCCGTCGAGCGCACGCCGACAATGGCGTCATCTTCCTTGTCCTGGTGCGCGTAGATCGTGTCGTAGCCGATCACCCACAGGATCGAGCCGATATAGAGCATGACAGCAGGCCCATCGAGATCGCCGAACTCGACCGCCCATCCCATCAGCGCGCCCCAGGAAAAAGCAAGGCCGAGTACAAGTTGGGGCCAGTTGGTTATCCGCTTCATGAACGGGTAAATGGCTATGACCGCCAGCGAACAGATGCCGAGCAGGACGGCGAAGCTGTTGAACTGGATGAGCACGACAAGGCCGACCAGGGCCTGCAGGACGAGAAACAGCCATGCCCGCCGGCGCGTCGCCTTGCCTGACGGCAGCGGTCGCGAGCGCGTGCGCTCCACCTGGCTGTCGATGTCCTCGTCGACGAGGTCGTTGTAGGTGCAGCCGGCGCCGCGCATGGCGATGGCCCCGACCAGGAAAAGCACGAGATACAAAGGCGCTGGCAGCAGCGAGAGCAGCGGGTCGCCCGGACGCGGATAGGCGCTCGCCGCCAAGGCCGCCGACCACCAGCACGGCCACAGCAGCAGTTGCCAGCCTATCGGCCTGTCCCACCGCGCAAGCTGCGCATAGGGCCATATCGAGCGCGGCAGCACGCGGTAGACCCAATGGCCGTTCGGCGCATCGGCGACACGGCCCTGGGCCGCTTTCGACTGGATGGTTTCCATGCCCATGGAGTGGCAGCAGCGGCGGAAACCGTCAAGCGGCAAGCGGAGACGCGGCGCCCGTCAGCCTTTCACGAGGCAAAGATGTCGCGGGTGGCGAACCAGTCCTTGGCCACCTCGACGAAGGCCAGCGCTGCATTCGACACACGCTGATGCGTGTCATAGGTAAGCAGGATCCGCTGCATGGGCAGCGGATCGGACAGCGGCCTGCAGATGAGCGGCAGCCCGTCATAGCTGCGGTCGCCATGCGGGCGGGTGTAGCTGACCGCAACGCCGAAGCCGTTGGCGACCATGCTCCGTTGCAGTTCGAACGAGCTTGTCGTCATGTCGGCCACAGGCGAAAGGCCGCGGCTGCGGAACAGGTCGAGCATATGCTGCCAGCTGTGCGGCTGGTCGGTGGTGATCAGCGGATAGGCGGCCAGATCGGCAAGGCTGACCGACGGGCGATCCGCCAGGGCATGGCCTGCCGGCAACAGCGCGTGCGGGCGAAGTTCACGCAGCAGGATGCGGGCGAAATGCGTCGGCAGGCTGAGATCATAGGTCAGGCCGAGATCGATGGCCGCGTCACCCAGCCGTCGACCCAGCGTCTCGAACGTCTCGTCGCGAACGACGATCTTGACGGCCGGATAGCGTTCGGAGAAGGCGCGGATCAAAGCCGGCGCGAAGAAAGGCGCCAGATCCTCGAAGCATCCCAGCACCAACTCGCCGCTGACAGCCGATTTGCCTGAACCCAGGCCGATGAGTTCCTCCGTTTCGGTGAGAACCTGCCTTGCCTTGGCCACGACGGCGCGGCCGAACGATGTCGGCGACACGCCGCTTCCCCGCTGGCGGACGAACAGTTTCTGGCCGAAATTCTTTTCGACCGCGTCGATGGCCACCGAGATCGACGGCTGAGAGACGTTCAGCATCTTTGCCGCGCCGGTGACGCTGCCGTGACGCGCCACGGCAACCAGATAGCGTAGCTGCGTGAGAGTCACACTCATAGAGGC
>NZ_RZPW01000911.1:0-2243 GCF_003998455.1 Mesorhizobium sp. M7A.F.Ca.CA.001.08.2.1
GCGCCGGACCCACCTTGCAGGTGATCTGGTTGAGCGGCCAGTTCCACGGCGTGATCAGCCCGACGACACCGATCGGCTCCTTGACCACGAGATGATTGCCCTTCACGTGGCGGAATTCGAAAGCCTTCAGCGTCTCGGCCATTTTGGTCAGATGCGCCAGCCCAATGCCGACCTGGCTGTCCAACGCCATCTGGCGCGGCGCGCCCATCTCGCGCGACACGGCAACCGCAAGATCGCCACTGCGCTTCTTGTAGACCGCGATGATGCGATTCAACAGGTCGAGCCGCTCGCTAACTTCGGTGAAACCAAAGCTGTTGAAGGCGCGCTTGGCGGCAGCCACCGCCTTGTCGACATCGGCCTTTGAGCCGAGCGAAATCTGCGCAAAAGCGTCCTCATTCGAGGGATCGATGACGTCCAATGTGTTGGGCACAACAGGATCGACCCACGCGCCATCGATGTAGAACTGCAGATTGTGTGACATGGTTTTCTCCTTGGCCGCATGGTCGCGCCGGGCCGTCATATCTGGCTGGAGATAACGATGCACAAACGCCGCTGTCAAACACAACCCCCGAAGTGGTTGAGCCAGTGCGGCAGTGATTGAGCCAGAGCGGTTGGGCAGCAACCGGCTTGGTGAGGATGGACTACAGCAAGGTATGCCCGGCCTCGACCAGAAACCGCCTCGCCGCGGCCTGATCCGTGGCTTTCACCAGGAGATGGTCGCCATCGAAAGTGGACACCACGAAGATGCCCAACCCGTTTTCCGACAACGGCCTGATGACCGACAGCACGATACCGGTTTCGTCGAAGGCGAACGGGCCCAGGAGCTTGAAGGCCACCCAGTCGATATCCTGCTTGACGGCATGCGGCACGCGGTCCTGCAGGCAAACGATCGAAAACTCGTCGTCGGTCCTTGTGATGCTGACGAAGCCTGGTCCGTCCGCCCAACCGGGAATGGTTTCGCCCGCCGCCAGCCGGGAAACCGCGTAAGACCCCGGGAGTTGCTTAAGCCTGACCTTGGCAGCCATTATCGAAATCCTTCCTCAGATCGCCGGTGATCCCGCTAGCCTCTTGCTCATATAGACCGTCATGCCGCCCATGAACGGCTCGTCCCGATCCACGATATAGCCCTGCCTCTTGTAGAGCGATACGTTCGCCTCGAACGCGCCATTGGTCAGCAGGCGAAGCTCGTCGCGGCCCGACTCGATCGCCTTGCGCTCGGCCCACTCCAGCAACAGCCGGCCAATCCCCCTGCCCTGCGCATCCGGTGCGACACAGACATTCTCGATCCACAGGTGATCCTCGGCCAGCATGGTTTCAATCATTCCCACGATCCGATCATCCTCGACGGCGAGATCGAACGGATGCTCGGCAACAGCCTTCTCGTAGTCGGCGCGCATCGGCAGAGGCTCGCGGCCGATCACCGCTACCCATTTGGCATAGGCGGCGCGCACGATATCCCGGATCGCGGCGGCGTCAGCGGGCGCGGCCGGCCGAAGCCGGATGGAAGAATTGTTGGTCATCAAACTGCTCCAGACATGAAAAATCCCGCCGGCGGTTTCGCGGGCGGGGCTGGAAACGAAAGAACCGGGTCTATCCTGCCGGTCTTTGTCGTCGCGCAATCAGCTTGCCGCTCCGCACTGTGCAGGGGCGACGTCGCTTGGTGATGGCTGGCGCGAAAACGAACATGGCGCCAAGTTGGAACAGGAAGCGCGGCGATGTCAAGGCGACCGCTCGATCGACAGTGTCTCGCATGGCGACAAGGTTCTGGTCCTCGCGCCCGCAGGGCATAGAATCGCTATATGCTTTGTGCCAACGGCAGCTGATCGATGGGCAAACTATGACCGGGACGCTGAACAAAGCGGTGCGGATGGTGGCCATCCTGAACCTGGCCTATTTCGGGATCGAATTTGCCGTAGCCGTTTGGATCGGATCGGTATCGCTGTTCGCGGACAGCATCGATTTTCTGGAGGACGCATCCGTCAATCTCCTGATCATGGTCGCGTTGGGCTGGACCGTCCGCAATCGAGCGCGGCTCGGAATGGCGCTGGCCGGGATACTTCTGATCCCCGCATTGGCGACCCTTTGGACAGCCTGGGAGAAATTCAACATTCCAATTCCGCCAGCTCCCGTTCCGCTAACGCTCACAGCGGCTGGCGCGATCCTCGTCAACCTGTCGTGCGCGCTCATGCTCGCTCGCTATCGCGATCACAGCGGCAGCCTCACCCGCGCCGCCTTCCTGTCGG
>NZ_RZPW01000912.1:0-2242 GCF_003998455.1 Mesorhizobium sp. M7A.F.Ca.CA.001.08.2.1
GGTTATTGCCTAGCCCTGAGGGCCTTCTCCACGCGCGCCGCGAGACCGAGGAGCGCGCGGTCCTCGCTTTCTGGCCCGTCGAGCTCGAGGCCGATCGGGAGGTCATGACTGTCGAGACCGATCGGCAGGCTGACCCCGGGTAGTCCAGCAGCGCTGGCGGGAATGGTGTTGTTGGCCAATACCCGGAAATCAACCTCCTGGTCGCCCACGGTGAATTGCATCTGGCGCTCAACCCTCGGTGCCGTGCAGGGCGTCGTCGGGAAGATCAGCGCGTGGGCACCATGCCGCGTGAAAATCTCGCTCATGCGTTCCTTCACCGCCAGGCGGTCGGCAGTCAGGGCGTGATAAGCCTGCTCACTCAGGTAGCCCGGCGCGCCGGGTATGACGAAGTGGTCCCAGGCGTCCTTCACGCCTGCGCGCAGACCCACGTGCAGATCCTCGAAGGCGACGGGGATCGCGTGTCGCTCCAGGAAATCGCTGAGCGAGGCCTTGGTCTCGCGGAAGAAGAGGCTCCACGTGGTCCGCAGGGCCAGCGCCTGGAAGTCCCCACCGAGATCGATCTCGACGATTTCGGCCCCCGCCTCGGCGAGGCGCAGGAGCGTGTTGCGGAACCGCGCCTCGACCTCGGGGTCCACTGCGTTCAGGTACTGGCGCGGCGCAAAGGCGAAACGGGTCCCCTTGAGATCGGCGCGACAGTCCAGCTCCGCCGCCGGCGCACCGGTGACGACCTGATCGATCAGGACGCAATCCTCGACGCCGCGGGCGAAGACCCCCGTCGTATCGAGTGTGTGAGAGATCGGCGCGACCCCTCCGCGCGGCCAGCGCCGGGTTGTCGGCTTGAACCCCACGACGCCGCATAGGGAGGCGGGGACGCGGATTGACCCGATCGTGTCCCCGCCCAGCGTCGCCGGAGCGAGGCCGGCGGCGACCGCCGCCGCCGAACCGCTCGACGAACCGCCTGTTACATGGTCGGGTGCATGCGGGTTTCCGACCTGGCCGTAAGGGCCGTTTTCGCCAGTCAAGCCATAAGAAAGTTCGACCAGGTTGGTCTTCCCAAGCACGATCGCGCCTGCCGCCTTGAGCGTCGCAACGGCGTCCGCGTCCTCAGTTGGCTGGAAGTCTTTGAGCGCACCGACGCCCAGCGACGTGCGCACGCCTGCCGTGAGATAGCTGTCCTTGATGCCGAGAGGAACACCGAGCAGCGGCGCGTTCACGCCCTTGGCGCGGGCCTTGTCGGCTTCGCGGGCTGCGGAGAGGGCGCCAGGCTCGTCCAGGGTGATGAAAGCTCTCAGGCCCTCTTTCCGCCGCGCCTTGGCGAGAAGGGCAGAAACATAGTTTTCGGCGCTGATCTCGCCCCGGCGAATGGCTTCCGCCGCGCCCGACACGCCCAGCCGTGTGAGTTCTACCGCTTCTGGCACATTGGCATCGATGGCTCTGGTCTGCTGGTTCAGCATGAGGCCTCTCCTCTCATTAGAGATCAGTTAGATGTTGTGTAACATCTATTTGGATGTCATATAACATCTAACCTGTCAAGGCTCGTTCGTGAGTGGTAGCGAGGAAGCGTCGTTGAGGAAGTCAAACAAGGAAGCCGCTGAAACCCGGCGCGCCATCGTTGCGGCGGCCGCTGACTACATCCGGCGCACGGGCATCGCCGAGGCTAGTCTTTCGGACGTTATGGCTGCTGCCGGCCTCACCCACGGCGGCTTCTACAAGCATTTTCGCAACAGGGAGCAGCTAATAGCCGAGGCGCTCGTCGCTGCGGGCAACGCATCTGCGGACATGCTCGGCAAGGTCCGGGCAGAAAAGGGGCGGAACGCTGCGTTGGACCGCTACCTGTCCCCTGAGCATCGCGATGCGGGTACGCCTACCTGTCCAATGGCGGCGTTGGGGAGCGAAGCTGCCCGGTCCTCAGGTAAGACGCGGGCGGCGGCGGTGGCTGTCGTCGAAGAGATGATCGACGCGCTGGCCGAAGATCGATTTTCTGGGGAGGCCCGCGGCGAAGCCATGGTGGACTACGCCACCATGATCGGCGCAATGACCTTGGCCCGAATCGCGTCGGGGACGCCACTATCGGAGGAAATCCTTGAACGTGCAAGGAAGCGCCTGCGTCGATAGGCGCGCCCCGTCTGGACAGCGCCGTGACCGGCCCACTCGCGGCCTGCGGGCTGAACGTCCGTTACGGAAGACGGCCGCCCCAGCGTCGGTGCAGGACGGCCGCTCTCTGACTGACTAGGCCACGTAC
>NZ_RZPW01000913.1:0-2234 GCF_003998455.1 Mesorhizobium sp. M7A.F.Ca.CA.001.08.2.1
GGTCAGGGTGGTGCTCTTGGCCGGCAGATCAAGCCGGCGCCTTCGCGGATGCCTTCGCCCGGCAATGACGACGATGCGGTCTCTGCCGTTTCGATCCCGGTCATGGGTCGCATCGCCGCCGGCGTGCCGATCGATGCCATCCAGCATCAGACGCATTCGATTTCGGTGCCGCCGGACATGATCATGGGCGGCGCGCACTATGCGCTGGAGGTCAAGGGCGATTCGATGATCGAGGCCGGCATCTTCGACGGCGACACCGTCATCATCCGTAACGCCGATACGGCCAGCCCCGGCGAGATCATCGTGGCGCTGGTCGATGAAGAGGAAGCGACGCTGAAGCGGTTCCGCCGCAAGGGCGCCTCGATTGCCCTCGAAGCCGCCAATCCAGCCTACGAGACACGGATTTTCGGGCCCGATAGGGTCAAGGTGCAAGGCAAGCTCGTCGGCCTGATCCGTCGCTACTGAGACGGCTGTGGGTTGACCACTGGCTTCTCGGGTTTCTTGAAGGGTGCCAGCCCCCTCGCCTCGCGAGAGTATCTGCGTTGCGTGTGCCAGGGCCGATATGGGCTGTCCACCGCGAAGCTGATCGTCGCCGGCGTGGTCGCCGATTGGCGATCGAAGAAGACCGCGGCACTGCCTTTGCGAGCCAGTTGCCGCTTGGTGATGACGAGAACCAGTGGGTTATGACAGGCGTCATAGGCGGTGGCGTCGTTGACGACGATCAGCTCGGCGAAGCCGCAGGCTTTCCAGGTGTCCTTGCGGTCCTCGACATAGGCAATGATCGCACCGGACATGTGCCTGGCCACGCAAACGCCTGAGGAGCAATAGAACGGCGATCCCGGCGGTAGCTCAACGGCATCCGCGACGTCGAATTGCCCATCGCTGTTGTCGAACACTTCCGGAACGACGATGGTTTCCGATGTCAGCGCGCGTTTCCAGTTGTCGACGGTGAATTCGTTCGGCCGTTGCCGGCTAACGGCAAGCTCACCGCCACCGATCGGCAACGCCACCAGCCGGGCGTCTTCCGAGATCAGCACATCGGGCGTGCGCGTATCCGAGACGGTCAGCAAGCCTGCCAACGCGAATGGCAGAGCCGCGAGCCGCAGCCATGTCGTCGCCATCGTCGCGATGACCAGGGCAATGGCCACCAGCAGGACCGACTGTTGCGAAATCAGCCCGACCCCATCGACAGGCGAACGCTCGGAGATCCAGCCCGATATGGCGATCATCATCGTCAGGCCCTTGCCCATCAGGTAGAGAGCTGGCCAATCCAATCCGAAAGGCATCAGCAGCGCGCTGGCGACGGCCAGGAACATGACGACGGTGACGATCGGCATAACCGCGAGATTGGCGAACAGGCTGAGCGGCGACACACGCTGAAAATGCCAGATGGCAAACAGCGTCGTGGCGCTGCCGGCGATGATCGAGGTCATGGCCAGACCAATTGCCGCCAGCAGGAATTTTCGTGTCAGGAACCCGGGCAAGGATCGCTTCGGCGGCGGCGGTCTTGCTTTTCCCGCGCGGTGATCCGCCCAGCCGGCATAAGCGCCGACCAGAGCCGCGGTCGCGGCGAACGACATCTGAAAACTCGGGCCGACCACCTCATGCGGCGACACCACGATGACGGCGATCGCCGAGATCGCCAGATTGCGCATGGTGAGTGCTGCTCGATCGAACAGAACTGCAATCAGCATCACTGCCAGCATGATGAAGCTGCGCTCGGCGGCGACGACGATACCTGAGATGACGAGGTAGGCTGCGATCGAGAACAGTGCGGCGGCAGCGGCATACTTCTTGACCGGGCGACGCGCGGAAAAATCGGGAAACAAGGCGAAGGCGCCGCGCAGCAACCCCATGATGGTGCCGGCGACCAGAGCCATGTGCAGTCCCGAAATGGAGATGATGTGGTAGATGCCGGTACGTCGCATCGCCTCATTGATGTCGTCGGGAATGCCGGCGCGCACGCCGACGATCAGCGCCGCGGCGATCTCGCCTTCGGCGCCGCCGACGCTCGCCCTGATATGGTCGGCAATGCCTTCACGGGCATTTTCCACGCTGGAGGAAATTCGGGCCGACAGCGGCATGTCGCCATCATCGGTGACGACAAGCTTGGGATTGCCGAGAAAGAACCCGCTGCCGCCAATGCCGGCAAAATAGCTGTCGAAGGAGAAATCATAGCTGTCCGGTCGCACCGGCCCGGTCGGCGGCAAAAGCTTGGCATATCCGGTGATGAG
>NZ_RZPW01000914.1:0-2224 GCF_003998455.1 Mesorhizobium sp. M7A.F.Ca.CA.001.08.2.1
CCTTGGGTGTCTGCATGGCGACGAGGATGGTCGATCCCGAGGAGTAGCCGCCGGCAAAGCCGATGAGCAGCCGCAGCAGCACCAGCTGCCAGACCGTCTGCACCATGCCGGTCAGCGACATGCATATGGCCATGCCGAAGCTGGCGCGAACCAGCATCACCTTGCGGCCATAGCGGTCGCCGAGACGTCCCCAGAGCGGCGCCACCAGCGCCGCCGCGAAGAACGTCGCGCCATAGGCAATCCCCGACCATTGCACGATCGCCGCGTGACCCTCGGCACCCAGCTGCTCGATATAGAGCGGCAGGAACGGCAGAAGCAGCGTCATGGCGACAAGCGTCGAAAACGAACCGGCGAAGCACACGAACAGATTGCGCCGCCAGTGGATGTTGTAGGCGCTGTCGGTCGCCGGGGGCGTGCTCTGCTGCATGTCGTATGTCCTGCCCCAGCAACTCTTCTATCGATGCTTGCTGCGGATACCAATTTGGGATACCAAGATGGTGCACGTCATGGACGCAAGCTTGGCCGCTGTCAATGCAACCTGTCGAACGTGATCGGCAAGACGATCGCAAACGGCCAAAAGATGGAAACGACAATGTCGCAGATGCACAGCGTCGAAAAACAGCTTCGGCAGATGATCCTGGGCCTCGAGATCGGTCCCGGCGAAAAGCTGACCGAGCGCTGGATCGAGAGCCGTTTCGGTGCATCGCGAACCCCGGTCAGGGCAGCACTTCTGCGGCTCGAGACCGAGGGGCTGGTCGGCAGGGACGGGCGCGGCTGGACGGTGTCGCCGATCAATCTGGCTGAACTCGAGCAGATCGCCGTCTACAGGGAGGCGGTCGAGGTTGCGGCAGTTCGCCTGACATGCAGCCTGGCGGACCGGAGCGCCATCGATGTCATCCAGGCGATGCTCGAATCCTGCGACAACGACACGCCGCGCGAGGAATGGCATCGCGTCGGCATGGATTTTCACATCGAACTGGCGCGTCTTTCGGGCAATGAATTCCTGTTCCGGGCGGTCCGCGATGCCATGACACGCCTGTCACGGGCGCGCTGGCTGGAGGTTCGCGACGAAGCGGCCCTCAGCCGTGCCTGGGCCGAACATCGCGCCATACTGGCGGCGGCACGCCGTGGCGACGCCGATGAAGCTGCGCGCCTGCTCTCGGTCCACATTGTCGGCAGCCGCGACCGGCTGGTGACGTCGCTCGCCAACGATCGGCGCGGTCTTCGCGCCAGAGGCTTTGCCGTCGTTGCTGCTTAAGGTGGATGAAGGGGCGCAAAGCGGCGTCTGGACGTGTGCGCACTTTCGCCCTCGCTTCGCAGACGCCGATGGCGTAAGGAGCGGCGATGGAAAACAACCGATTTGAAACACCTGTGACTGTGAAGTCAGTCGCGGCGGGAAGCACTCAGCTCTTGCGCACGGCGCGTGAGGCTTCCGACTACCTCCTCAACAGCTGGCCCGGCAAGCGCAGCCCCAAGCATCGCGCGGCCCTGCAGGCCTGCCATGACGCACTCGCCGGCGACAAGCCGGCGATGAACGCCAGGCGCGCCTTCATTGCGGCGGCGCGCGAAGTGGACGTCTTTGTCAGCGACAAGGCGCCGGCCTGACACAAGGCGACATCCGAGGCGGCAATCCGGATTGAGGCACGGCCCGCATCTGCGGGCCTTTTGCCGTCACTTTGCCGTTTCGGTTTCGGCTTCAGTCTCGTCTTCGGGCTTCGCACGTTCCCTCGCTGCAACCTTGGCTGCCAGCTTCTCGGCCTTCTTGGCCGCCTTCTGGCGGTCGCGTTCCTTGCGTTCCTGATCGTAGTTTGGTGGTCGCGCCATATCGGCTCCTTTTTCACTGCCTCGCGGCTCTGGTCCTGCCTAGGAGCATTAGCCGTCAAACACAACAGCTGAAGCGATAGTGCGTCGATGATGGCCAGGCTTGCAAGATGCGCGCCGCAATGATGGGGCCACGCCCATCATTGCGGCGGCGATACCTATCGCCGTCGATTTGCCGATCAGATGCCGCTTCGGTCAATCACCAGATCGGCGGCACCAAAGCGGTCCTTTGCCGTCAGCTGCTGGTGCCAGTAGGGATAGAGCAGGGGCGGCCGGCTGACCGCGTCGAGGCGCGCGCGCTCCTCGTGGGAAAGCACCAGGCTTGCCGCCGCGATGTTGTCCAGGAACTGCGTTTCCGTCCTGCCGCCGATCACCAGGGAACTGATGGACGGCCGGCCAAGCA
>NZ_RZPW01000915.1:0-2221 GCF_003998455.1 Mesorhizobium sp. M7A.F.Ca.CA.001.08.2.1
CCGTGGTAGAGCTCCTGCGATCTATTGGTCTGCCACCTGCCGCCCGCTTCCAGAACGCAGACGCGTAGCTTTGCATTTTCGAGCGCGGCGGCAATGGCCAGGCCGACAGTGCCACCTCCGACAATGCAGATGTCGTAGGCAAGTCCGTCGCCCGCTGCGGTGAATTGAGCGATCAACGTTCACTCCGGATTTGTTCGATCCCCGAAGGCACGCTCCCACCCTTCGCGCCCGGCTTGGGCGAAGCAGGTAGCGCGCGAGGAGCAGTTGGCAACCACCCAATTGATCGCATTTGAAGCGCCGGCCCAAAAGAGGTGGCTTTGGTGACGAGGTCCGTGACGACTTCAAGGGGCCCGAACCGGAAGAGTTTTTGTCGCGACCACCCTCAAAGGGGCATGGTTATGGTGAACGCTACTTCTCAGCCTGAGTTCGGTGGTGGTATTCCGGTTCGATCCGCGAGATTTCCCGCCCATGGCTCGCCGACAGACACGCTGTTGGCTCCGGCTGAAGCCTTGCCTCTGCTTGCGAGGTTGCCATGGCGATCCGGAACCTCGAGGCATGTGGAGAGTTGTCCAGCAGCCCAGCGGAGATCCAAGCCATGGCGCCACCAGATGCCAGTTCCGGCGCCGCCGCGCAGCCGAAACGCTCTGGCGTGCCGGCAACCCCATGGCCGGCAGGGCACAAGGCTTCCGGAGCAGGATTATCGATAGACGGGCGCCCAACGATATGAAGGACAATGGCCCATGAACGTCGCCAACCTGCAACTGGAAGGTCTGCTTATGGCGGTCGCTGCCATCAATAACGCCCTGGTCCGGAGGGGCCTTCTTTCGGTTGATGATATCGACATGGCTTTGAAGACCGCGGAGGCCTCGTTCACGGCTGATGAGCGCCTCTTCGAGGACATGTCGCCCGCCAACCGGGACGCAGTCTGTTTTCCTTTGCGGCTTTTGCGGTTGGCTAACACCAAACAGTTCGAAGCGGGTGTGCCACCGTTTGCCGAGCTGGCCAGGCAAGTCGGGATTACCAAGCAGCCCTACAACGATCAGATGTGAAGGGAGGAAGATAGGCAGGTGCAGGGAATCGTCGTGGTCAACAAGGTGGTCGAATTCCGGGGAGAGGCGGTGACCGCATACCGTGACGGTCACGCACACTGCAATGCCACCGCTTTCGGCGAGGCGGGCCGCGACCCTGGACGCGAGACCATTCCCGCATTGAACCCGTAGCTCTGGCGAAGGCACCACATGGAATATTTTCGAGCACAAGGAACATGTCAGCCCACGGGTGTTTAGGCCGCAATGACAATCATCGCCGTCACGACAATGAACTACCCTCTCGCCGTCTTCCCTGGCCCGAAGCGACGCAGGCTCTCAGCAATTGCGCGACTGGAACGAAGCCGCGGCAAGTGGCTGGCGGAGAACCGGATCCACATGACCGGTAAGCAGAAACAGGAGCCGGTCGCGGGCAGCGAACCACAATGCGGCTGCCATGAGCCGTGCGGTTCCAGATGGTTGGCTGCATTCCAAGATCGACAGCAACCGAAACAACAAGCGCCTTTAGGGTCTGCCTGCGCGCGTGGCCTCGAAAGCCTTGGCCATGAACGATGACCCTGTAGATTCGCTCGCCAACGCAATTCACCACCGCAGCGCAATTCTGTTTGTTGGGGCAGGGGTGTCGATCAGTGTTGGACTCCCTTCTTGGGAGAAGCTGATAGAGCGAATGGCAAAGGAGCTCGGTGTCGACGACGAATTCTCCATGCGACGCGATCGTTTTCAAACCCTGGCCGAGTATTATCGGATCAAGCATGGCAGCATCGGGCCACTTCGCAGTTGGATGGACCGAAATTGGTCTGTCCCCAAGGACCGGATCGAGAAATCCGAGTTGCATCGTCTCATCGTGAAGCTCGATTTCCCTGTCATCTACACAACCAATTATGACCGGAACCTGGAACTGGCTTACGAAATATACGGTCGGGACTACGTGAAAGTGGCCAATGCACGCGATGTAGCGCAGGCCCGCCAAGGCGTTACCCACATCGTCAAATTCCATGGTGATTTCGACGAGGATTCTTCCCTCGTCCTCACCGAAACGGACTACCTTGATCGTCTCTCCTTCAATTCTCCGCTGGACGTGCGTTTTCGCTCGGATGCACTCGGCAGCACGATCCTCTTCATTGGCTATAGCCTTTCCGACCCAAACATTCGGTTGTTGCTGCACCGTCTCTGGC
>NZ_RZPW01000916.1:0-2206 GCF_003998455.1 Mesorhizobium sp. M7A.F.Ca.CA.001.08.2.1
TTTGAGGGCAGGCGCGACAAGGTGCAAGCTTTGATTGCATTGCGCCCCGGCACTGGCCTCAACAAAACTCCATGATGCCGGTTGACGGCGCCCGCCAAAGCATCTTCCAATGGCTGTCACACGAGACCGATTGAGACGGGACGAGATGATGACACTGGCGGCTGCGGCGCAATCCACGACATGGACTTTCGTCGATGGTGATTGGCACGAAGGCAACGTCGCCATTCTGGGGCCGCGCAGTCACGCCATGTGGCTCGGCACCAGCGTTTTTGACGGCGGCCGCTGGTTCGAAGGCGTGGCGCCGGATCTCGACTTCCACGCAGCCAGGGTGAATTCCTCGGCGATTGCGCTCGGCCTGAAGCCGAACATGAGCGCCGACAAGATCGTCGGGCTGACATGGGATGGGTTGAAGAAGTTCGACGGCAAGACGGCGGTCTATATCAGGCCGATGTACTGGGCCGAGCATGGCGGCTATATGGGCGTGCCGGCCGATCCCGCCTCGACGCGCTTTTGCCTTTGCCTCTATGAATCACCGATGATTCCGGCGACTGGCTTTTCGGTGACCGTGTCGCCGTTCCGGCGTCCGACCATTGAAACCATGCCGACCAACGCCAAGGCCGGCTGCCTTTACCCCAACAACGGTAGGGCCATTCTTGAAGCCAAGATGCGCGGCTTCGACAACGCAATGGTGCTCGATATGCTGGGCAACGTCGCCGAGACCGGAACCTCGAACATCTTCCTGGTCAAGGATGGCCACGTCTTTACGCCTGCGCCGAACGGCACCTTCCTATCCGGCATCACCCGCTCGCGCACGATAGCGCTGCTCGGCGAATATGGCTTCAGGACCACGGAAAAGACGCTGTCGGTGCGCGATTTCCTCGAAGCAGACGAAATTTTTTCGACCGGGAACCATTCCAAGGTGGTGCCGATCACGCGCATCGAGGATCGCAATCTGCAACCCGGGCCGGTGGCCAAAAAAGCGCGCGAACTCTATTGGGATTGGGCGCATTCGACTTCTGCTGTTTGAGCGGATAAAAAGGCGATCGACGCTTCATCCGGAGTTGTCCCAACCCATTCCAGACCTATCTTACTCCGGTATCGACACCGGATTTTTCCACGAGGGAGTACTATCCATGGCCTTTGAATTGCCCGCTCTGCCTTACGACTATGAGGCCTTGCAGCCTTACATGTCGAAAGAGACGCTGGAATATCACCACGACAAGCACCACAAGGCGTATGTCGATAACGGCAACAAACTCGCCGCCGAGGCCGGCTTGGGCGATCTGTCGGTCGAAGAGGTGGTCAAGCAGTCGTTCGGCAAGAATGCCGGCCTCTTCAACAATGCCGCCCAGCATTACAACCACATCCATTTCTGGAAGTGGATGAAGAAAGGCGGCGGCGGCAACAAGCTGCCGGGCGCGTTGCAGAAGGCAGTCGATAGCGATCTCGGCGGTTACGACAAGTTCAAGGCTGATTTCATTGCCGCTGGCACGACACAGTTCGGCTCCGGCTGGGCCTGGGTCTCGGTCAAGGATGGCAAGCTGGCGATCTCCAAGACACCGAACGGCGAAAACCCGCTCGTCCATGGCGCGTCGCCGATCCTCGGCGTCGATGTCTGGGAGCACTCCTACTACATCGACTACCGCAACGCCCGGCCGAAATATCTCGAGGCGTTCGTCGACAGCCTGATCAACTGGGACCATGTCCTGGAATTGTACGAAAAGGCGAAGTGATCGATTTCCAGAAGCCCCGGTATCACCCGGGGCTTTTCTTTTCTGCGTCCCGCAAGAGCAAAGGTCCGGCAAAAATCATCAGGGGGAAGGGAATTTTCCCTCTGTAGCATCCGTTGACGTCCTGTCCCGAAATGCCTTCATCATGGAGCCAATTGAATGAGAAAGCTTGTTATCGCCATCTCTATGCTCGCACTCGCGGCTTCGGCGGCCTTTGCCGACCCGATCCTCGACCGGCAGGCACTAATGAAGGAGCGTGGAAAGATCGTCGGCGGCCTGTCGAAAGTGGTCAAGGGCGAGGAGCCCTTTGATGCGGCGGCCGTGCTGACGCAACTTCAGGCGTTGCAGGCGAATGCGGAAAAATTCGATGCCGATGCACTGTTCCCGGCCGGCAGCGACACCGGCGACACCACTGCGTCGCCGAAGATCTGGGAAGACATGGCCGGCTTCAAGGCCACCAACGCCAAATATGTCGC
>NZ_RZPW01000917.1:0-2194 GCF_003998455.1 Mesorhizobium sp. M7A.F.Ca.CA.001.08.2.1
GCTCGACCCCGCGCGCTTCGTCTATCTCGAGGGCTGCGTGCGTTCTGAAGGGCCGTTCGAGGTGCCGGTGTTCCCGCGCAATGGCGGGCCGCTGGTCTATGTCAGCTTCGGCAGCCTGGGTGCCATGGATGTCGGCCTGATCGAGCGCATGCTGGTGGTGTTCGACAGGCTGCCGGCGCGCTTCATCGTCAATGCCGGCGGCCTGCGCGACGCTTACCGCGCGGTGCCGGACAATGTCTATCTCGACGCCTGGTTTCCGCAGCCCTCGGTGGTGGCGAAGTCGGATCTGTTCATCCATCACGGCGGCAACAACAGTTTTTGCGAAGCGCTGCGCTTCGGCGTGCCGTCGCTGATCATGCCCTATTGCTGGGATGGACACGACAACGCGCAACGCGCCGAAGAGACCGGCACCGGCGACCATATCGGCCGTGACGGCTGGACCGAAGGAGTGTTGGAGAAAGCCATTCTCGGCCTGCTGGCCGACGATGCCATGCGCGCCCGCCTGAAGGACAATGCAGCCCAAATGGCGCTGAAACCCGGAACGGATGCGGCCGCGCAAGCCATACTCTCTCTGATACGGATTTGAACGAAATGCCTGACAACAACACGAACATCTCGCTCTCCAGCGGCACCGATGCCAAGGCCTGGCTGACCCGGCACGGCATCAACGAAGTCGAGTGCCTGGTGCCCGACATGAACGGCGTCCTGCGCGGCAAGGCCTTGCCGACGGCCAAATTCCTCCAGGCGCTTGAAGACCGCGCGCTCTATCTGCCGAGCAGCGCTTTCCTGGTCAGCATCGACGGCCGCTATTCCGGCTCGATCGACGAGGGTTTTGCCTATTCGGATCCGGACATGCGCATGGTGCCTGATGTATCGACGCTCTGCCTGGCGCCGGGTGCCGCTCCCGGCAAGGCCTATGTCTTTGCCGATGCCTTTCATATGGACGACCGGCCCTGGATGGCCTCGCCGCGCCATGTGCTGCGCGCCGTGCTCGACCTCTACGCCAAGCGCGGCTGGCGGGCGGTGGTGGCGCCCGAGGTGGAATTCTATCTCACCGCGCCCAATCCGGATCCGGACCGGCCGCTGACCGCCCCGGTCGGCGCCAATGGCCGCGCCGAGACCGTGCAGCATCCCTACGATATGGCCGGGCTCGAGGAGTTCGAGCCGGTGATCCGCCGCATTTACGATTATGCGGCGGCGGCCGGCCTGCCGCTCGACACGCTGATCCATGAGTCGGGAACCGCGCAGTTGGAGATCAACTTCCTGCATGGCGATGCGCTGCCGCTGGCCGACAAGGTGCTGCTGTTCAAGCGGCTGACGCGCCAGGCCGCGCAGCAAAGCGGCATGCACGCCACCTTCATGGCCAAGCCGATCGCCGCACAGGCCGGCAGCTCGATGCATCTGCACATGTCGGTCATCGACGAGGCCGGCAGGACTTTGTTTGCCGGCAGCGACGATGCCGACACCGCAATGTTCGGCCACTTCATCGGCGGTCTGCAGAAATATGTCCCCGAAATCATGCCGCTGTTCGCGCCCAACGTGAACTCGTTCCGCCGCATCAGGCCGAACCACAGCGCGCCGGCCAACATCGAATGGTCGCATGACAACCGCTCCTGCGGCCTGCGCGTGCCGGCCGGCGGCCGCGCGGCGCGGCGGGTGGAGAACCGGCTTCCGGGTGCGGATTCCAATCCTTACCTGGCGATCGCCGGCTCGCTGCTTGCCGGCTATCTCGGCGTCGAGCAGAAACTGGCGCGCTCGCCCGAGGCGTCGGGCAATGCCTACAAGATCAAGAGCACGCTGCCGAAGACGATGGAGGAGGCGCTCGATCGTTTCGAGGCTTGCGGCCCGGTGCGGGAACTGCTCGGCGAGGATTTCTTCCAGACTTATCTGCGCGTAAAGAGCGTCGAGCTCGACCTGTTCCAGGGCGTGGTGACGAGCTGGGAACGCGACCACCTTCTGCTGAAGGTGTGATCATGGCTTCCAGTTCAACGGGCTTCAATTCGGGCCTCGATATCGCAAAATCCTATTATGTCGCCACCGCCAATCCGGCGCCGGACCATCCGGCGCTGGTCGGCGACGTCGACACCGACCTGGTTGTCGTCGGCGGCGGCTGCACCGGCCTGTCGGCCGCCCTTCACGCCGCCGAGCGCGGGCTGAAGGTGGTGCTGCTCGAAGGCGGCAAGATCGGCTGGGG
>NZ_RZPW01000918.1:0-2192 GCF_003998455.1 Mesorhizobium sp. M7A.F.Ca.CA.001.08.2.1
GACAGGCTCATGGGCGCCCCGAAGCCGATGCTCACACAAGTCTCGGCGGCACAGCGGCCAGACGAGCTTGGCGATTGTCAAGATGCCGGTTCTGCTGCATCCAAAGCTGGCGGTAGAGCGCACATCGTTCGAGCAGGGTCGCATGCGGCGCGACATCGAGGACCTGGCCCTGATCCATGACCAGGATCTGGTCGCATTCGGTCAGCGAGGAAAGCCGGTGCGAAACAATAATCATCGTGCGGCCCCTGGCGATGCGCATGAGATTGGCGCTGACCACCGCCTCGCTCTCCGGGTCAAGCGCGCTGGTCGCCTCGTCAAGGATCATGACGGTCGGATCGTGGATGAGCGCGCGCGCAATCGCCAGCCGCTGCTTTTGACCACCCGACAGGTTGGGCGAACCTTCCTCAATATAGGTGTCATAGCCGTTGGGCATGCGTTCGATGAATTCTTCGGCGCCGGCAAGGTGAGCGGCTCGCATGGCGTCGGAAAGGGTCAGGCCGGGGCGCCCGGCGATGATGTTGTCTCGAATGGACCCGCGGAAAAGGAAATTGTCCTGGAGGACCACGCCGAGCCCCTGGCGAAGGTGACGCAGGTTGATTTCCTTGAGGTCGACGCCATCCAGCTTGAGAAAACCGCTGTAATCGCGATTGATCCCCTGCAGAAGCCGCGCAATTGTCGATTTCCCTGAACCGCTGCGCCCGACGATGCCGAACATCGTCCCTGCTGGAATGTCGAAGTTGACCCGGTCAAGCGCTGGCGTGTTGGTGCCGATGTAGGTGAAGGTCAGATCACGGAAACTGATCTCGCCAACGAGCTTCGGCCTCAGGCCTGTGGAATTCGAACTGCTTTCCAGGGGTCGGTTGAGGACGGATCCTGCCTCGCTGATTGCCGCCCCTACCTCCTCGAAGTCCTCGACCAGTCGAGCAAGACCGACGAGAGGCTGTGCGACGCGTTGGGCGATCATCATGAATGCGAACAAGCTGCCGACCATGTAGCCAGACGTGTCGCTCATCGCCAGATAAGCTCCGATCAGCATGGTGCCGAGGACCATCGCACGCTCGATTGGCGTGACAAGCGTTTGCGGCCAGTTGGCAAGCTGCCCGAAGGCAAGGCGCGCCCTGCCCGCTTCCGCCACCCGCTCGTCCCAAAGCGCCCTGCGTTGCGGTTCGAGACCGAGCGCCTTCACCGTCTTGATGCCGACGACGGTTTCGCCGAGCGCCGCCGCCTTCCAGGTCTCGGCATCGACCACTTGCTGGTAGCGGCGGCGCAACGGCGCGAGAAAGGCGAAGATGATCAACATAATCACGCCCGCGCAGGCAAGCACCATCCAGCCCAGCGTGGCGTTGATATAGAACATCACCGGGATCAGCACGCAGAGCGTGATCAGATCCAGGAACGTGCTGAGGAGTTTTCCGGTCAGGAATTCGCGGATGCGATAGATCTGCGCGAGATGGTACATCGTCTCGCCGGCCGGATGACGCTCGAAATAATCAAGTGGCAGACGCAGGAGCCTGCTGAAAACATGCAAGTTCAGTTTGGTATCCAGGCGGGCGCCGACGACGTTGATGATCAGCCGTCGGGCGTGACCGAGGAGCGTCTCGTAAACGAACAGGACGGCAATTGTGGCCGACAGGAGCACGAGGGTTGAAACGCTGTTGAACTGCAGCACCTTGTTGACCAGCGTCATGACCATGAGAGGCGGCAGAACGGTAAGGAGGCTGAGCGTGAACGAGGCGATACCGATGTCACGCATAGAACGGCTTTCGAACCGTACCAGGTCGATCAACCAACCGAGGGTGAAAGGCGCATCGGCCGCGATATAGGATCGCGCTGGACGCAACAGCACGGCCTCACCCGCCCACACCTGCGACAGCCGCAACTCGTCGATGGCGATGGCTTCGGCATCCTCGGGCGCGTCCGCACTTTTGAGGAAGACGACATTCCGCTCTGGACTGGCCCCGGTGAGGAGACCTGCGCCACCGTCATTGAACAGCAGGACGACCGGTCCCGTGTGCTCGAAGCGCAGAAGATGCGACCAGCGGATGCGAAGCGCACGCGACCACATGCCGCCGTTCTGGGCCCATTGCGAGAGATCGGTCGCGTTTGGAACCGGGCTTGCGCTCGCCACCCTGAACTCGTTCGGGTCGAGTTCGACGCCATGATAGCGGGCGACGCGTAGCACCGCCTTGAGG